>NZ_JAWOVM010000056.1:0-29269 GCF_033339895.1 Vibrio sp. 1751 | reverse complement strand
ATATACTTGTGAACAATTTGTATTCACTAACAACGTCAGTTGGCTAGGTGACCCTCGGCTTAATAAGGGTCACTCTAAGTAAAGCACGATGCGTGCCAACTTTTAAAAAGCCGTTTTTTAGTAGATCCAGATGCATATCGTTGCTTTATTAACCATTAATTTCGCAAACTGCATTTGCAAAATGCAATATTATGCAAATATGCCACTTAATGCACTGCTAATAACGACTCTCTCAGCAAAGTGTCTGTGAACATATGAAGTCACATATTCTTGCACCTCAATGATGATGAGATTTCGGGCTCCCAACTTTACCATTCTTCTAACCCCTTATTGAAACTGGGTTCAGGCTCATCCGCCATGCTTTTGTTGATACATTCTCTCATCGGCTATTTTCATCATTTGCTCAGGAGATGACATTTTCGGGTCAAATATCGCGTACCCAATACTGGCTTTCAAATAGATAAGCGTTTCATCGTAAATGACGGGCGTCGAGCATAGCGCTAATCGAAGTTTTTGTAGAAGGGACTGAACATTTTCTTCCGTTCCAGGGTGATGGACTACAACTAAAAACTCATCACCGCCCATTCTGGCCACGATGTCTGATTTACGCAGAGAGCTTTTTACCCTTTCAGCCGTAGCGATTAAAACTTTGTCACCTGCGTCGTGACCATAGGTATCGTTAATGTGTTTAAACCTATCTAGGTCAATATTAATTAAGGCGAAGCTATAACGCTTTTTATAACGTTTCGCTATTTCGAACTGCTGCTTGTAAAACTTCATAAAATAGCGACGGTTTGGTAAATTCGTGAGTTCATCGTGTAAAGCTCTGTCATCTGCAATGGTATACAGTCGATAAATGGCGAACAGCGCGAGGCTAAGTGCGAATATAATGGGATAGCCGATTACTCTAGCTAAATGCAACTGATGCCAAGAGATTTGGCGATCAGCTTTGCCTCCAGAGAAAACCACCATACTCCACCCACCATAAGGAAAATGAACCATCTCTTTTGCATATACCATGCTATTTACACTTTGCGCGCCAAAGAAAGCATCACCAAATGAGCCACCGCTATCGTAACCACGGATCATTAAAGGGTAACGATACGAGAAATCAATTACGCCGGTTTCTCTCATCAGAGCATCGAAATCAATCACCGCACTGATCACTCCCCAGTAGTCCTGATTCATTGGAGGATCAAGAAAAACAGGCACACGCACGATCAAACCTCGGCCACCTTGGATCAATGTAACGGGCCCTGCGATGAAAATTTCTTGTACATCCTTGGCTTTTTGCACCTGTACCCACTGCTGTGGCACTGCGCGGTAATCAAGGCCGATTAGGCGCTCATTACCTTGGCGTGGAAATACGTGACTAATTACATCATTTTTCGCGATACCGATTATTGTAATATGTTTACTTTTATTTAGGATTCGGTGAGCGGCGATACTCAATTCTTCTTCTTGGTTTTTAGGAAGTAAAGTAATGAGTGTCGCTAAAGTACTGGCTTTGTAGATATCCGCCATAAGTACCGCTTCCAAATTGGAACGGAGAATGGAAAGTTGTTCTTTGGCCTCAACTTGAACTCGCTCTTTGTGAAGCTCTTGCTGGTTTCGATTTAACAGCTCAATAACCCCAATACACAAAGCGAAAAAGGTGAGGAAGAACAATGCAAAATAGCATCGCTTTCTGGGTAAATAACGCATTTTCTCCCCACAACTCGTATACAACTACGAGATTTTTTATTTATTGTTAAAATTCTTATTATCACAAGAATAACCAATCATAATCAGAAAGGTAACAGTGATTGACAACTTTTATGTTTTAGGTGTGAGATGATGCATCAACAAGGCGATTTATTTGGCGGCGATCTATGGCAAGAAGTAGAAAGAGGAGAACTTTATTATGATCCTCATTTTCTTAACCATCTTGAGGCGGATAATTACTTTGACCAACTTCGAAAGACACTGCCATGGCACCAAGAACACATTACTATGTTCGGCAAGTCAGTACTTCAACCTCGCTTACAAGCGTGGCACGGTGATGCAGCATATACTTACTCAGGCTTAACCATGCAGCCTCACCCTTGGACTCCTGAGTTAACTCAGCTGAAAGTGCGTTGTGAATCAGTTGCTGATGTCACTTTTAATTCTGTTCTCGCTAACTTATATCGACACGGCCAAGACTCAATGGGCTGGCACCAAGATAATGAACCAGAGTTAGGTAGAAACCCTGTTATCGCATCTTTGAACTTAGGTGAAACACGTCGATTTTTGCTTAGAAATTTACATTGTAAAACTGAGATTGAATACGAGCTTTCTCACGGCTCCTTACTGATTATGGCTGGCGAGCTTCAGCATCACTGGAAGCACTGCGTACCAAAAACCGCGAAAACCAAAGATGAACGTATCAACCTGACTTTTAGGCAAATTTTCAACTATTGACTCAGCTTTTACATTCTCAATTAATATTGATGGTAGGTTTAGGTTCAGGACTTCATAGGGAATGGATTTATGCGTATTAAACCTCTTAGCTTAGCGGTCTTACTCTCTTGCTCACTTACCTTTGCTGCTCAGGCATCACAGGAAGACGTACCGCTTCTCGATAATACTCAATCAGCGCAGTTGATTCGTAGTACCTACGAACAAGAACTGTTCACTCTCCCGGCGTTTAAAGAGGGCCATTTTGGCTTACGCATG
The DNA here is from genome assembly GCF_033339895.1 of Vibrio sp. 1751. NCBI lineage: Bacteria > Pseudomonadati > Pseudomonadota > Gammaproteobacteria > Vibrionales > Vibrionaceae > Vibrio > Vibrio sp. 1751. Next base: position 26,572 of record NZ_JAWOVM010000056.1, on the reverse strand, counting down.
TACCGCCAAACATTAGATGAGAAATATCACGCTGCCATTTGGACCGACATGGCACAAGTAGCCAGCCGGTTAAACCAATTTGCTAATGAAGTTGTTGAACCAGAAGACATCATTCTCTATTCATCTCAAAGGCTGACCACGTATCAAGAGAAAGAAACCGAACGAGGGCAGCGACGCTATACCGTGACTAAACACCATCCTGAGTACCTTTATCTTGGTGTGGATTTGCTTGGCGCAATGGCAAGAGCAAACGAATACGGCCTAAAGCATAAACAAGACAAAACGCTGAGAAAAATTATTAGGCGCTACGATTTCTCGCGTTACGTTACGGACAAAGAGATGATAGAGGCATGGGCAGCTCAGCTTGCAAACCAAGTCTACTGGCTTCGTCAGTTAGGAGAGCAAGATGTGGTCGAGGAATTCACTCAAACCTTCCGTGACACCTACCCCGACGATAAAGATAAGATGCTTTCAGCTCAGCAGTATTGGAACAAACTCTATGGTATGACGCACATCATCTTTGCCGATTCACAGTATTATCAGGAGCGAGTAAGCGAGAAGAAACACCAATGGATTTATGATTACTTTCGCAACAATATCGACACTATCCTACTGCGCGCCAAAGAAGACGTGATTGCGGAAGTCGGCATTTCGTTTTTGTTAGCAGGCTTGGACCATGATCCGGTCGTAAAGAAAACCCGCCAAGCCATTCGTCACGCAATCAACGCAGAAAAAGGGATGATTCCGTCGGTCGACGGTAACTTTGATCTCAAGTACGGCGAACACCGTAACGTACTAGCCATCATGCTGCTCGATTGGAAAGGGGTACATAAAGCGCCAACTTATCAAGAGCACCCAGAGGCTTTTAAATCGATACCTTACGGCTTAATGCCCAAGCCTTAGAAATAACAAAACCCGCCATTTAGGCGGGTTTTTAGTGTGTATCTTCAATCTAAATTAGAGAGAGATAAAAATGCCCGCTAAGCACGCACTCATCAGGTTAGCGAGTGTACCAGCAGCAACCGCTTTTAGGCCTAGACTTGCAACATCTTTACGGCGCTCAGGTGCCATCACGCCGATAGAGCCCAACTGAATCGCAATTGAGCCAATGTTCGCAAAACCACACAACGCAAAAGTGATAATAATTTGAGTATGCTCAGACAGTGTCGCTTTGTGCTGCACAAAATCGATAAACGCAACAAACTCATTCATCACCACTTTCTGACCAATGTATGAACCCGCAGCTAGGATTTCGTGGCTTGGCACACCAATCAACCATGCGAGAGGTGCAAACAAATAACCAAAAATCGCTTGTAGCGTTACGCCAGAGAAACCAAGTATCTCGCCCAAGTTTTCTAGCCCCGTGTTCACCATCGCGATAACACTCACGAAAGCGATAAGCATGGTACCAACAGCAACGGCAACTTTCATACCGCCCATGGCACCGCTTGCTAGCGCATCAATAACGTTACTTTCTTCTGATTTATCTAGCTCAATATTGTTGTAATCGCTTGGCGTTTGACGCTCAGGAACGATGATTTTTGCCATCATCAAACTACCTGGTGCTGCCATAAAGCTTGCCGCGATCAAGTATTTGAGGTCGACACCCAAACCAGCATAACCACCAAGCACACTGCCCGCCACTGAAGCCATACCACCAGCCATCACGGCAAACAGTTCAGAGCGAGTCATGTTAGAAAGAAATGGACGAATAAGAAGTGGTGACTCGCCTTGAGATAAGAAAATGTTCCCTGTTGCAACCAAAGACTCTGCTTTACTCGTACCCAAGAACTTCTGGATAGCGCCGCCAATAAATTGAATCACTTTTTGCATAATGCCCAAATAGTAAAGGGCGGAGATAAGAGCACTGAAGAAGATGATGATAGGAAGGACACGGATAGCGAAGATAAAGCCAGAAGAAGCGAGGTCACCAAAGAGGAATTTAATCCCTTCATCAGCAAAGCTGAGTAGCCCCGCGACACCATTACTTAAACTCGCCAGCGCCGCTTGACCCAACGGGAAATAGAGCACCAAAGCAGCAAACCCCATTTGTAGCATCAAGGCGCGAGATACAGTTTTCCAATTAATGGAAGAACGACCCTCAGAAAGTAGGAAAGCACAACCTAGCAGTGCAACAATACCAAATAGACTAAATAGAACACTCATGAGCTGGACCTACTAAACGTTGAAAAAGAAAAAAGAGCCAAAGGAATTGGCAGAAGAAAGGGACAACGCAGCGAGTGATAACTCACTTTTAGATCCAGAATGTAGACAGAACGAATAGTTCGACATCTTATTTTTACCTTATACAAGCAATTGAACGTAGCTGGTCCGGTCCGTGGGGTCATTCACTGCTGGCGAGCATGTTGCTTGGCCTGCTCCATGTGACGGCTTGTATGGGTAAGGGTCCTGAACAACTAAACCCTAATTCCCGCTTAAACGGGACGCAAGTATAGCCAACAAAAAGAGATATTCATCACATTTATTTACGCAAACGTTCAAGCGTTCAAAATTTAGGCAAAAGTACTCTTTTGTCGTCATACTATTAATAAAAGTAAGGGCATAAGGATAGGCGTTGATGGTAAAAAACATAAAAGTGACCAATAAATATGCAATCAAACTCGAAAGAGCCAAAATTCGTCATTTTGCTCTCGCCAACAGGTGGATTTTGGTTATACAATTCGCGTTGCTTCTTTCGAGGCCTCTGAGTATTCAGAGCATCATGATGCCGAGATGGTGAAATTGGTAGACACGCTAGCATGAGGTGCTAGTGCCTTTGGTGTGAGGGTTCGAGTCCCTCTCTCGGCACCATTATCCTTCTTCCCTAATTTTGTTCGAGTGTAATGCAAAGTTCTAAGCAGGCAAGACAGTCTACAGATGCTAATCAACTTCTGAGTGAGCTTGCGGTTCACGCTTTATTACACCTGCACTTTAAAATTCACGCGTCCTCGCATGGCCTCTCCCTTAAAGAACGTAATGACTTACTTCAGAAATGGCTGAAACCAAAACTGAAGAGTAATCGCTATAAGCTGATTAAAAAGCCGTTAAAATCTTTGACTCAGCAGGCAAAAGGTGAGAACGGAAATCTGGAAGCATTACTCGAGCGCTGCGTCGGTGCAGACAAACCCAGCAACCCTCAACCCGATCTAGATAGCTACTTGCTGCTGATCAACGAGATTGAGAAGAAACTGGGGACTACCGTGTTATTATCTCGACCGGAAGACGTCGACTTATCTCACGACCAACACGGCTGTTTGCTGTGTGTGCTTTCTGAGAACTTAAATCAGCACTTCGATGATAATAACGCCCTAATCGCTCCTATTTCGATGCTGTTCCGCGGACCAATGAGTCAACGTTCACTTTTTCTTGGCAGCATTTACGCCAGTGGTACCTTCAATTATGAAGTGCAGTATCAAGACGACCAGTTCGTTCGCATCACATTAGAGTTGGCGTAAGTGTAACGCTAAGAAATAAACGAATCGAAAAAGGCCGCGAAACTCGCGGCCTTTTGCTTATCTAGATTTAAACTTGAGTTAATCGATCTCTTTAAATCGAGCAGTAAAGTGGCGCAGCACTGGTGGCTCGTACTCGAAAGTGAGCCCTTTTAACTCATGTGCACGATTTTTCAGTTCGATAATCGCATCCGCAATGTAATCCATATGATCGTTTGTGTAGACACGACGTGGAATGGTCAAACGCATCAACTCAAGCTCTGACACTTTTTGTTTACCCGTTTCCGGATCTCGACCAAGCAGCAACGATCCTATCTCTACTGCTCGAATACCCGCTTCCAAGTACAAAGCATTACACAATACCTGCGCAGGAAACTGATCCGCTGGAATATGTGGCAAAATCTTAGCGGCATCCACAAACACCGCATGACCACCCGTTGGGTATTGAATCGGAATACCGCCTTCACGTAAGCGCTCACCTAAGTATTGAACTTGGCTAATTCTATAGTGAAGAAAATCCTCATCCGCGGCTTCATACAAACCGCGAGCGAGCGCTTCCATATCACGCCCAGCCATGCCGCCGTATGTTACAAATCCTTCCATGGGTACGCAGCGCGTCTGCACCGCCTGGAACAACTCCTTATGATCACGAATACAACACATGCCACCAATGTTTACCATCGGGTCTTTCTTAGCTGACATGGTGAGCATATCACCGTACTGGTACATCTCACGGATGATTTCCAGAATCGATTTATTCTCGTAACCCGCTTCACGCTGCTTGATAAAGTAGGCGTTCTCACAGTAACGAGCCGAGTCAATCACCACTGGAATATCGTACTTGGTTGCAATCTCGTACACACTGCGCATGTTTTCCATCGACACAGGCTGACCACCGGAGCTATTACAAGTAATCGTGGTGATAATTGCACAAATGTTATGCGAACCGTGCGCTTCAATTGTTGCCACCAGCTTATCGATATCAAAATTGCCCTTCCAATCATAAGGCGTAGTGGTGTCGAATGCTTCTTCCGTTACCACGTTAATCGCTTTACCGCCATTGAGTTCAATGTGACCCGCTGTGGTATCAAAATGGTAGTTCGAGATAAATACTGGCGTTTCGCCACCACGCACCTGACGCATACGCTCAATCAAAGCTGGGAACAAAATTTGCTCGGCACCACGCCCTTGGTGTGCAGGCACGGTGAGCTTATAACCGAAGAAGTGCTCCACTGCATCACACAGGTTGTAGTAATTTCGACTCCCCGCATAGGATTCATCCCCCATCATGATGCCAGCCCACTGATTATCACTCATGGCACCAGTGCCAGAGTCAGTCAGCAAATCGATATAAACATCATCACTACGAAGAAGAAATGGATTATAGCCCGCTTCTTTTAACGCGACTTCACGGTCTGCCAAAGTCGTCATTTTGATTGGCTCAACCATTTTGATACGGAAAGGTTCTGGAATACGTTTCATTGTTAATTTCCTTATACGCATTGCCCTACGCAGTTTCACGTAAGACTAAAAAACAAATAGATAGAATGCTTTTCAATGCGATTGCATTGAGGAAATCAACGAGAAGAGATTTTACTAAGAAGAGACAAGCAGTAGTCTAGGTTATACCAGAACGACAGCACCAAACGGCTATCGAGAATATCCTTTATTCTCATCGTCTTCGTCCTCCTGATAAAAATAAAAAGTCAGAAACCCCATGTCTCTGACCTTTTCAATATAGTGCAGTTTTCAATCAATTTTCAGTGAGGTCACCCTCATTTTAAGAAGGTCTCGCCCTTTTCATTCTGCGTTTGATATTACTTTCTTTGACTAGGTAATCGAAAAGTGGCGCGAATAAGTTAGCAAATAGAATAGCTAACATGATGCCTTCTGGATAAGCCGGGTTCAGCACTCGGATAAAAATCGTCATCACGCCGATTAATAGTCCGTATGCCCATTTCCCGTTATTGGTAAAAGCTGCCGAGACAGGGTCTGTCGCCATGAAGAAGGTACCAAACGCAACCCCACCAATCACGAAGTGCCAGTAGAACGGCATGGAGAACATGGGGTTAGAGTCTGAACCGATCGCATTCAATAGTAATGAAGCTCCGATTAAACCGACCAACACGCCCGCAACAATTCTCCACGATGCAATCTTCATAAAGATGAGAACCAAGCCTGTTAGTGCGATCAACAACGTGGAGACTTCACCCATCGAGCCTGGTAAATTACCAACAAAAGCATCTCCCCATGAAATTGTTTGTCCTGTCATATTATTTATCAAAGCACTTTGCCCGCCTTCATACCATTGACTAAGTGGAGTAGCGCCAGAGTAACCATCAGCCGCGACCCACACAGCACCACCGGACATGTTGGCAGGATAGGCAAAGTATAAGAACGCTCGCCCTGCTAAAGCTGGATTTAGGAAGTTTCGTCCAGTACCACCGAAAATCTCCTTCGCCACAACAATACCGAAAGTGATACCTAAAGCCGCTTGCCATAGTGGAATTGTCGGAGGAAGGATCAGCGCAAAGAGTATAGAGCTAACAAAAAAACCTTCATTTACCTCATGCTTTCGCACAATAGCAAACAGAACTTCCCAGAAACCACCAACGATAAACACCGTCGCATAAACCGGGAGAAAGTAAGTAGCACCAAGCCACATTTTACTTCCCCACCCCGCTTGTGAAACCGCATCTAACGAGCCCCATACCCAACTCAGTTGCCATGAAGAAACAAGCGCTTGCTGAGCTGAGGCTTGATCCATTCCATACAACAAGGCATCACTCGCTTGCTGGCCTATGTTGTACATACCCCAGAACATGGCAGGGAAGACCGCCAGCCACACCATGATCATAATACGTTTTAAATCGATGCTATCTCGAACGTGAGTCATGCCCTGGTTTACCTTACCAGGCGTGTAAAAAATGGTTTCGACAGCTTCGAAAAGTGGGTAGAACTTGTGATACTTCCCACCTGGACCAAACTTAGGTGTCGCTTTCTCAAAGTAATGTTTAAGGCTCATAACGCTCCTCCTTTATCTAAAAGATGGTACGCACATGTGTAAAAAGCGATCGTTTTTTAATCTCTTCGTCTTCCTTCTTCGTATTTCACCTTGTTCGCCACTCTTCTGTCTCCTCTTTAAATCCGGCGAACAGTTTATCCAACGAAAAAGGGACCGCTCATGGACACACTCGCCATTGACCTAGCTAGATTCCAATTTGCCTTTACTGTCTCTTTCCACATTATTTTTCCAGCTTTTACGATTGGTTTGGCAAGTTATCTCGCTGTATTAGAGGGCTTGTACTTAAAAACGGGCAACAAACAGTACATGCAAATCTATAAGTACTGGCTCAAAATCTTTGCCATCAGTTTTGGTATGGGTGTGGTGAGTGGCATCGTGTTGAGCTATCAATTCGGTACTAACTGGAGCGTGTTTGCCGACAAAACAGGCCCAATCCTAGGCCCGCTAATGGGTTATGAAGTTTTTACTGCGTTTTTCCTCGAAGCGGGGTTTTTAGGCGTGATGCTTTTCGGTATGGATAAGGTGGGTAAGAAGCTTCACTTCGCCGCGACTTGTATTGTTGCATTCGGGACGTTTTTGTCTGCGTTTTGGATACTTTCTGTTAATAGTTGGATGCAAACACCAGCGGGCTACAGTATCAACGAAGCCGGACAGTTTATCCCAGAAGACTGGTGGGCGATTGTCTTCAACCCTTCCTTCCCTTACCGGCTCGTTCATATGTTGCTCGCCGCTTACCTTACTACTGCTTTTGTTGTAGCCGGCGTTGCCGCTTATCACTTGCTAAAAGCAAACCATAACCCTCTAGCCAGAATTATGTTCTCGATGGCAATGTGGATGGCTGCCATCGTGACACCAATTCAAATCGTTGCTGGAGACATGCATGGTTTAAACACCCTTGAACATCAACCCGCCAAAGTCGCCGCGATGGAAGGGCACTATGAGTCTCACCAAGGCGCGCCATTGCTCCTCTTCGGTATCCCTAACGATGAAGAAAAACGTATGGAATACGCACTGGAAATCCCCAAACTCGGTAGTTTGATTTTAACTCATGACCTCAACGGTGAAGTGAAGGGATTAGATGCTTTTCCAGAGGAGGAACACCCTCCTGTCTCTATCGTTTTCTGGTCTTTCCGAGTCATGGTCGCGCTTGGTTTTGGCATGCTTGTTATTGGTTTGTGGAGCCTTTGGCTAAGAAAACGTCGCAAACTTTTTGATTCGAGGGCACTTCAACGTATTTGTGTGCTGTTTGCCCCAGCGGGGTTCATTGCAGTTTTAGCAGGCTGGATAACTACCGAAGTCGGTCGACAGCCTTACACCGTATACGGTCTTTTAACCACAGCCAATTCGGCATCGCCTATTGATGCCGCCGCGGTGAGCGTCTCCCTGACGGCGTTCATCGTGGTTTACTTTGTGGTTTTTGGAGCTGGCTTCTTCTATCTCCTACGTTTGATGCGCAAGTCTCCAACTCGATATGAAGAAGGTCTAGATAGCCGACTTCCTGATGGCACGAAAACCGATGCCATCACACACTCTAACCATCTAACCTAGGAGCTTACTCATGGATTACGCATTAATTTGGTACGCTTTGATTGGGCTCGCTGTTCTGATTTATGTCGTGTTAGATGGCTTTGATCTCGGTATTGGTATCCTATTTCTCAGCGCTAATGACGATGAAGAGCGCGACATGATGATGAACAGCATCGCTCCTGTTTGGGATGGGAATGAAACTTGGCTAGTTCTTGGCGGTGGTGGGCTTTTTGCCGTGTTCCCCCTCGCCTACGCGGTCATTATGCCAGCACTCTATGCTCCTCTGATTTTAATGCTGCTCGGATTAATTCTGCGCGGGGTTTCTTTTGAGTATCGCTTCCGAACACAACGCGGAAAGTTTTTATGGGATAGCGCTTTTTTCATTGGTTCACTCACCGCAGCATTGATGCAAGGCATTATGCTCGGAACCCTGCTCCAAGGTATAGAGGTTAGTGAACGAGCATACGCAGGTGGATGGTTTGATTGGCTTTCACCATTTAGCGTATTTTGTGGCTTGGCGCTTGTTTGTGCTTATATTCTGCTCGGTTCATGCTGGTTATTAATCAAGCTTCCAGAAGAGCTGATGGGGCGCTATTACGTGGTCGCGCGACGATGGGGGCTAGCGATGGTAGCCTGTATATTCATCGCCAGTTTGTGGCTGCCATTGAGCCAAAATATCGTATTTGAACGTTGGTTCTCATTACCAAACTCGCTACTGTTTTTCATTTTACCAATTATTGCAGCGGCACTTATTTGGCAGTTATTCAAAGCCTTACTCGACCACAAAGCCGTCCGAGCCTACGTTCTTGCGATCGGCCTGTTTCTTGTGTCCGCGATGGGTTTCGGTGTCAGTACATTCCCTTACTTGGTCCCATTCGCACTCACTTATCAAGACGTCGCCGCGCCAGACAAAAGTTTGGCATTTTTACTTGCCGGTGCGGTGGTATTACTTCCTCTGATCATAGCCTACACGGCTTATTCGTACTGGGTGTTCCGCGGCAAGATGAAACGTGGAGAAGGATATCACTGATGAAACTAAAGCCCATTTTGTGGTTCATTGGCATTTGGCTGGCAAGCGTGGTCGCCTTGTTTATCATCAGTTCGTTGATACGAACTGCGATATTGTAGGCCCAGAGTCGACTGCACCACATCTGAAGCCATTGAGGTCTATACTCAAGCAAGAGTAAAACAACGGAGTGTTTTTATGACCTTAAAGCGGTTTCTGGTAACTTTGATTCCTTTGACGGTTCCACTGTTTTCACCAAATGCATTGGCCGTAGACAAGCAAATGTCATCCGCCATGAAAAGTAAAATGCGGTCTATTTGCTCCGCAACAGACGAGCGGGGCCATTGGCAACTTGCTGAAGCAACTCCTGACGCAAGACGCTCACTAAACATGGTGCTTTATCAAATGAATGCCGATGATAAATTGAAAGCAATTCATGAGGTGAGAACCAAAATGGTCGGCGGCACCCATTATGCGTTTGAGTTCGAGTTGCAAGATGGTCAAGTCTGGAACGCAATTGTCCTGCACAGTGCTCGCGGCGATTACATGATAGAAAGGCACGCCAAGAAAGGCGAACTCTGCCCTAAAGATGGCAGCTCCTAATTCCCAGATTCAAATACAATAAAGGCGACAGTTACGTCGCCTTTGTTTTATACCGTTTTCGCCTCTATCTTCTCATTCACTTTATCGCAAATGTATTCCCCAATCGGCATTGCAGATGTCGCTGCAGGAGAGGGGGCGTTGCAAACATGCAGGCTTCTTGCGCTCTCGGCAAACAAAAAGTCATGAACCAAAGTGCCATCGGATAACACGGCTTGCGCACGAATACCCGCAGGATATGGTTTGAGATCTTCTACCTTGATGCTAGGGCAATATTTGTTGACCAATTTCAGATAGCCCGGCTTCCACCACGAGTTCTTAAACTCATCCAGTCCGGTTTTTAGATGCTTTTGTGTCACCTTCCAAAAGCCGGAGAAACTGAGCATTTGCATGGTATCTTGCAAGCTGAAGTTAACCTTGTCGTACCCTTCTCGCTTCCATCCTTGCACCGCATTTGGACCAACAGTCACACTGCCATCAATCATACGAGTCAGGTGGACGCCCAAGAATGGCAAATCAGGGTCGGGAATTGGGTAAATAAGATGATTCACCACTTGGTCGTGTTTGCTATCTAAGCGGTAGTATTCACCACGATAAGGGATGATCTGAAAGTCAGTTGGAATACCCATCATCTTAGTCATTCGATCCGCCATCAAGCCGCTGCAAGTAACCAAGAACTTAGTATTAAGCTGCATCGTTTGACCGTCTGAAATGCAGGTCAGTTGGACTTCCTCGTCCTTCTCTTCGGCAGCCACCACTTTGGTTCTCAAGCTGATTTGACCGCCGAGCTTTTTGAATTCTTCCGCCATCTGCTCAGTGACCAAACGATAATCGACAATACTGGTGGTTTTGACATAAATCGCGCCCAAGCCTGTGATGTTTGGTTCAGCCAGTTTGAGTTGAACTTCATCGAGTAGCTTTACGTCGATGCCGTTGACATGGCAGCGCTCATAGAGGGCATTCATGCGTTCGACTTCTTGCTCATTAGTGGCAACCAACAACTTGCCACAGTTCTCCACCGGAATATCGTGCTCAGCACAGAACGAAATGGTTCGCTCTACCCCACGCTTACAAAAGTCGGCTTTTAAGCTGCCCGGAGCATAGTACACCCCAGCATGAATCACACCGCTATTGTGTCCGGTTTGGTGCTTGGCAAAACCGGACTCTTTCTCAACCAATAAAATGGATTTGTCTGGGTGACGTTGTTGCAGTTGCCATGCTGTCGATACGCCGACGATACCGCCACCGACAATAATGTAGTCATAGACTGATTTCATACGACCTCTTATAAAACCGATAGTTGAGATTGTTGCAATTTGAACTTGCGACCACTGTAAATGAACACCGCGACAAATACCGCGCAGCTTGCCACACGAACCAACATTGGGATGTCGTGCCAAACCAGCAATGTACCCACCACTACCAACAAGAGACGAGTCAGAATGTTTAGAGGACCTTCCAAGTAGCCTTCAATCGCACCAATCAATGCATAGGTTCCGATGATGGCGAAGAAGCCCACGGTAATTACCGACGTTACATCCCAACTTACTAAGCCTGTGTAAGCAATCAGCAGCGGTACAAGATACAAACCTTTAGCGATTTTCCATGCCATCAAACCGGTACGCATTGGCGGTGTTTTAGCGATGGTTGCCGCAGCAAAGGCGGTCAAACACACTGGAGGCGTTACGTTGCTGTCTTGCGATAACCAGAAGATGATGAGGTGAGCAGCCAGCAATGCCAAGCCTACCGCTTCCATACCCAAACTTTGCTCTAGTAGGGTTTCCATAAAGTCTGCAGGTACTAACGCCACCATTTCTTTCGCGGTTTCCAACGCCATTGGTGTATTAAGCAGTTCCAACTTTTCTGGCGCTGCCAACATAAAGATGGCTTTTGCTTGTTCAGGCAATTGACCCGATACCATCAATTCAAGCAATTGGTTTTCCGCAATCAACTTGTAAAGCGCAGGGGCAGACAGTGTACCCAATACAATATACGCCGCTGTCACAGGTAAACCCATACCCAAAACAAGAGAAGCGAGCGCAATCAGAACGATCATGATGAACAAGTCACCATTCGCCCAACCGTCGATCATCAATGAGAAGGTGTTGCCGATGCCCGTTGTGCTGATCACGTTGATCACCAAACCAATACCCACCAGCAATACGGCGGTTGTCGCCATGTTTTTCGCACCTTGTGAAAGTGCTTCGATGATCGCTTTTGGTCCCATCTTGTGATCTTTTGAGAACCAAGAAGCCACCACCACAGAAATGATCGACAAGCCAGCAGCGTAAGTTGGCGTAAAGCCTTGAACCAACAAAGTAACCAATACCGCCAGCGGGATAAGGTTGTGCCAACCGCTGATCAGCACTTTCAGTAGAGATTCATCGCTGGTCGTGATTTTTTGAACGCCGCTGCGTTTGGCTTCGATACGCACAAAGAACGCCACAGACAAGAAATAGATAAGAGCAGGAATGAAAGAAACGGCAATAATATCAACATAAGGAATTTGCGTGTAAGACGCCATTATGAAAGCACCCGCTCCCATCACAGGTGGCATCAACTGACCACCTGTTGACGCCGCAGCTTCAACCCCCGCTGCAAAGCGCGAAGGGAAACCTGCTTTTTGCATCAAAGGAATACTGATAACACCGGTGGAAACCGTATTTGCCACACTAGAGCCCGATACTGAGCCCATCAAACCGGAGCCAATCACTGCGATAAAACCCGGACCACCAATGATTTTGCCAGCCGCAGCACGTGCCACATTGATGATGTAATCACCGACACCAGAGCGAACAAGAAACGCACCAAACAGAATGAACATGAATACGAAAGTCCAACTGATGCGCGAAATAGAGCCAAACATGCCCTCAGAAGAATAGAAGCTACGGTAGAGCAAGGTTTCCATGCTCAAACCCGGGAAGTGGAAAATACCTGTCGCCCACTTACCCCAAAGCACAACGTAGCTTAAACACACCACAATCAACACTGGAATAAACCAGCCCATGGTGCGTCGAATCAGTTCGATAACAATCAAAATTGCCATGATGGCGAAGACCCAATCGCTGGTCACGAACTTCACACCGCGTTCATATAGCGCATCTTCGGCATAGGGAATGTAGAGCAAACACGCGACCGCGCCCATGGCAATCAACACATCGATGCCGAGTGCAATCTTACTCTGCTTGAGAGAGATATGAGCCGGATACCAAAGCGCACAAATCACCGCAAAGCCAGCAAAGTGGGTCGCGGAAATCCATAACTCTGGTAACGTCGATAAGGTATTAAACCAAATGTGCAAAGCAGACAACACCACGCCAAACACTGTGATTGTGGTGGTTACCCACGGAAAATCAGTGCGCGTGGGCAGCTCAAACTTCTGCAATTCCTTTTCTATTGAGTCGCTCATCTCATACTCCAAGCTCTGGCGGCTTTTTCCATCTTAGAAATCGGTAGGGATAAAATGCCCCGAGCCGAAACTCGGGGCGAAGTTGGCGTTATTTCGCCATTAGGTCTGATGGGATTTCGATGCCCATTTCTTTGTAGTAACGCACCGCACCTGGGTGAAGAGGCACTGGCAAGCCAGCGATCGCTTTCTCAATCGCCATTGCTTTTGTTGCTTTGTGGATGCCTTGTAGGAAAGGCAGGTTCTCGTAGATCGCTTTGGTTAGCTGGTAAACGTCTTCTTCCGAGATATCTTCACGAACTGCCAAGAAGTTAGGCTGTGCAATGGTGGTGATCGGCTTATCTAGACCCGGGTACGTGTTCGCTGGGATCTCGTACTTCGTCCATAGGTTGTAATTGCCGTTCGCCTCTTTGATTTGTTCGTCAGTAAACGAAAGAATCGAAATGTCTTTACCCAACGCAGCAAAAGCTTGAGTGACCGCACCAACAGGTACACCCGCAGGCGTGTTCATGCCGTCAATGGTGCCGTTTTGAAGTGCGCTCGCACTGCCGCCGTAACCCATGTAAGCAAGATTGAATTTATCAGGGTCGACCTTCAGACCTTTCATGATTTGGCGACCAGAGTTCTCAGTTCCTGAGTTCTTCTTACCGATAGAGAACTTCTTGCCATCTAGGTTGTTCAGGTCAGTCACTGTGCCCGTTTTTGCTAGGTCAGAGCGAACAATAAAGTGCTCAACGTTTTGCCAAAGCATAGAGACTGAGCGCAGTTGTTCTTGGCGACCGCTCTTCTCATAAGGACCTTCACCAGACCAAGCCCACGCACCGTAAAGACCTTGTAGAATCGCGAACTGTGCTTCGTTTTCATTCAGCAGTTTAACGTTTTCACCAGAGCCCGCAGAGCTGATTGCAGAAAGGGAGAAGTGGTGCTTTGGTGCCAACTTCACTTTGCTTAACGTCGCCAACGCTACGCCCACAGGGTAGTAAGTACCACCTGTCGATGCCGTTGCAAGAATATAGCTACGATCTTCTGCCGCAGCGTTAGCAGCAATACCAAAAGAAGTCACAGCGACAGCCAAAGCTTTTACCAGCTTATTCATTTTCATTATTACTCTCCGTGTAGTCGTTTCACGATTGGGGATTTACATCATGTTAAACCTTTATTAACAACACATTCCCTAGAGCAATTGAAATGCCAACTTTTAACCCTTTGTATTTATTGAACTAAGAGCTGAAAGACATCAAAAATGAGCAAAATCATGCTGATTTGATAGCAAAGTAATGAGCAAGATCTTGCTCATTGAAGAGGAGAAGGTTGCACGCCTAGATCGCAAAAGGTTAATAAAATGTGATCAAGACAAAATAAATGCACGATTCACTAATAAGCAATATTTTGCCGATGCAATTTTGGATTGAATTGCAACTAATGAGCGTCTTAACAATAAGAAGAAAAAGCGCATCATTCTAAACTGCTCAATTTATCAGCTGAGGTTTATAGCCTAAACGACTACAAATAGCACAAAAATACAGCAAAGAAAGCCATGTTACAAAAATGAAAAGTCATTTATTCTAATTTTTAATTTAAAAAGCAGCTCGATCCACCAGTTCAGAAATAAACATTGACCGTATCAACTTATTTTCTACTTCGGGGTTGTGCCAATGGCCCTATGTTCGTTAGTGTAACAACACGCCAAGGCAAACGTATTCCTTGGTATTTTTTCGTCTTTAAGGATCACCCATGTCAGCAACTGCGCAATTACAATTCGCTTTAAAACGCCCATCTGGCGTTGCTGCTGCGATCCTCCTGCTCTCTCTGAAACTGATTCAGAGCTGACAGGCTATATCTAAACTTTCTGTCAGCTTGAGAAGAAGCTGACGGGAACACCACATACTCCTCCCATTCCTTTCAGTTTCTTCCAAGCGAAACATAAGAGGAATAACAATGTTAAGCGCACGCAATATCGCCGCTTTGGGCTTCATGACTTTCGCCATGTACTTAGGCGCGGGTAACCTGATCTTCCCTCCATTTTTGGGTTACCAAGCAGGTGAAAACTTTCTGAGCGGGATGTCTGGCTTCCTCTTGACGGGTGTAGGTCTGCCTGCGATGGCACTGGTGATGGTGGCTATCGTAAACGGTTCAGACAAATTAACCGCTGCCCTACCTAAACCTTTGGCGACCAGTTTTTGGGTGATGGTGTTTATCGTGATTGGCCCTGCGTTCGTGATCCCACGTGCAATTACCGTGGCTTACCAATTTAGCTTTGCGCCAATGTTTGGTGATGCAGCTTTGGTGCCTTTCACTATTGCCTTCTGTGCTATCACCATTCTATTTGCCCTATATCCGGGTAAATTGGTCGACAACCTAGGCAAGATCTTAACGCCTGCCTTGATGGCAATCTTGATCATCATGTCTGTGACGGCTTTGGTTTCTCCTGCAGGTGAGCTAACTGCCGCAACGGGACCATACCTATTTGGTGCATTTGCTGAAGGCTTAACCCAAGGTTACATGACCATGGATGCATTAGGTTCTATCGGTTTTGGTTGGATTATCTTCCGCGCGATTCGCAGCATGGGTGTGGATTGCCCGAAAGCCACCGCAAAATACACACTAATTGCTGCTTTAATGTACGCGGTTGCCATGGCGTTTGTTTACATCTCATTGGCTTACATTGGCTCGACAAGCTCATACTTGGGTTCTGAGTTCAGCAATGGTGGCGACATTTTAACGGCATTCACCTTCAGCCACTTCGGCGCGTTTGGTTCACTACTACTAGGTGCCGTGATGGTATTGGCGTGTTTGACTACTGCTATCGGCGTAACCACCGCAGGCAGTGAGTTCTACGACAACACTTTCAGCAAAGTGAACTACAAAGGCTGCGTTATCACGACCATGGTATTGGCTGGTTTGATCGCCAACGTAGGTCTAGAGCAACTATTGGCTATCACATTGCCAGCGGTTGTGGCGCTTCACCCAGTCGCGATTGCGTTGATGATCATGGCACCAGTGCGCAACAAGATGTCGCAAATCATGGTGGTAGCAACCGCATTCACTGCTCTAACGTTTGGTTGTGTTGATGCGCTGCACATCCTAGGTTACATGCCAAGTTCCACTGATGAGTGGATGGGTAATTACATGCCTCTGTACAATGACTTTGCTAGCTGGATTGTGCCTAGCGTATTTATGATGATTGTTGGTCTGCTGTTTACGACGAAAACCAACCAAACCGAACAATTCGAGCTGGTGAATGAATAGCCGTTTAACATAAGACATCGCTCAATAAGTGCGTTACTATGTAGCTCGCTTATTGATATCAGGCAAAGGAGTTGCCTGAATGAAAGATTGATATGGGTCGTCTATGGATAATCAGTATCTAGACATCAGAACACTGAACTTTATCGTTATTCTGTTCTCTTGCATTTACTCTATTAGTCTGCTTTGTTATCAATACACTCAGGGTAGAGTCAAAGGCTTAAAAACCTTCTCGATATCACTACTGTTTATTGGTTTAGGCCCTTTTTTACTTGGCTTTAGAGGCTCTGCGCCAGACTGGCTGACCATCGTCATAGCCAACACTCTCATATTAGTCGGCTTCTTGCTTACGCTATATAGCGTAAGCATTTTTCGTCAATACCCTTTAAAATTGGCTCACTGTCTTACCTTGTTAACACCTGTTTTCAGTGGTTCATTTTACTATTTCACCTTCCATGACCCTTCTATCAAAAGCCGCATTATTTATCTGAGCATGTATATTTGTATCGTCACCTTCTTTAGTGGTGTCGCCATGCTTAAAGGTACCCAAAAGGACTTAAAGCTCCCTGTTAAAGCAATGGCTTACTCTTTCTTTGGATTTAGTTTTTTTATGGGATTTAGGGCGCTTTGGAGTACTTTTTCAGGTGAGTTACCAAGCTTTATGGTCGCAGGCCTTATCCATCAGCTGACGTTCTTATTTAGCATCTGCCTGATCGTTGCTTTGAGCTTTAGTATGCTGTGGTTAATTAACGGACGCTTGGTGCAATCCATTAATGATCTCTCTCATTTAGATGCACTCACAGGGCTATATAATCGTCGAGCCATGGAAGAAATCGTTCCAAACTTGGTTAGTAAAGCACATAAAAAAAGCCAAGCAATCAGCATTATTATGACTGATGTCGACAAGTTCAAAGCGATTAATGATCACTATGGTCACACGGTTGGCGACTCCGTCATGGCAACGATCTCCACTATTTTTAAAAAGCATCTTCCTGAGTCCGCCTGCATTGTGCGATTTGGTGGTGACGAGTTCATGATTGTTTTGCTCGAAAAAGCACAGCAAGCCAAAATTGTCGCAGAGCAAATTCGCCTTGCGGTCGAAACTGAAACCGCTTTGCAATCATTTAAAACTGAAGTGACCATGAGCTTTGGTATCAGTCAGTTATCTGAGGGGCAATCACTTCAAGAGGCGCTTGCTGAAGCAGACGAAGCGCTATATAGCTCTAAACATACTGGAAGGAACCTCGTTACCTTGTTTGGAGAAGGTAAAGACCTAAATTATAAGTTTGTCCCAGCTCCAGCCAAAAGCGCATAACGTGTTTGTTATGCCAGTAATTTCGAATTAGCTAGAAATCGCACTAAGTATAGTCGGAGCGATTCAAACCAAACTTCTGCATCTTTTGGTTAAGGGTTCGACGTGGTAAATCCAACTCCTGCATCACCTCATTGATGCGTCCATGATGCCTGACTAAAGAATCATGTAGCACCTTACGTTCAAAGTTATGTAGCTGAATCGCCAACGGCACGCCCGCATGCGTCTCTTCGGTTGTTGAGGATGGTCGACTGGAGAGAATTTCCATCACGGAGACGGTTTCATCCAATGCAAAACGCATCGCTACATTCCTAAGCTCACGTACGTTACCGGGCCAAGAGTAAGCAAGAATGGCCTTTCTATCGGCTTCACTCAGCAGACGACTCTCAGGATTACTTTTCAGAGCAAAGTGTTCGAACAAGATCAACGCATCTTCTTCTCGCTCACGTAGCGGTGGCAAATAGATCTGCGCCACATTAAGACGATAGTACAAATCCTGACGAAACTCGTCATGATCATTGAGATCTTCTTTCGCGGCGGCGATCACTCTCAAATCAACTGAGATCTGTTGGTTGCCCCCAACGCGCTCTACCGTATGTTCCTGTAATGAACGCAACACTTTCACCTGCATGGATAGCGGCATACTCTCGATTTCATCAAAGAATAAAGTGCCTTTATCCGCGTATTCCAATTTACCAATGCGCTTTTTACCCGCTCCAGTAAATGCCCCTGCTTCATGCCCAAACAGCTCACTTTCAAACAAGTTCTCAGGAATAGCACCACAGTTAATTGGCACAAAATGATGGGTTCTACGTTGGCTTTCATTGTGCAAACTGGTCGCTACCAGCTCTTTACCACAACCTGTCTCACCGTAAATGATCACGTTGGTATCAATGCGTGCTAACTTGGCTACTTGTTCTCTAAGCTGTTGCATCACTCGGCTTCGCCCAATCAACACCTCTTCTAAGCCGCTAACGCTAGATAGGTACTCTTGGCGATCTTGAGTAGACGTTTGTGCGCGATAACTCTCGACCGCTTCGGTCACTCGTTGGGATAAACGCTCTGGCTGAAAAGGTTTCTCGATAAAATCGAATGCACCTTTTTGTAATGCGCCTACCGCCATATCGACGTCACCATGTCCGGTGATCAAGATAACTGGCGTTGGAATGTGATTGGCAATCAGGCTTTCTAGTATCGACAAACCATCGGTGTCTGGCAGGCGAACGTCACTGACAATCGCATCAAATTCTTGGCTCAGAATGGCCGCTTTGCCCTCTTCGCCTAAACTGAATGCGGTCACATCGAACCCCGCCAGTTGCAGCCATTGGCTGGTAGCCTGACGAACAATGTCATCGTCTTCGATAAGTGCAATTTTAGGGATGTCGTCAAAAGCCATGAGTTACTGCCTGCTTTATGGGTTGGGAAAGAAATCGATCTTTATTAACGGTAGCAAAAACCACTGAGGAGAAAAGGAGCTAGATCTCACTTCTTGCTTACAAGTCTTTAACATCCAACCAGTTAGGCGCACTCTTTAATGACTGTTGGTGAGAACGCACTAGCTGAATGGAGTCGATATGCAGCGCAAAAGGAATGGCAAAACATGGCTTGTGGTCGCAATTGCGGCAGTGCTGATGTTGTCTTGTTATAGCGCCAGCAGAGAGGTTGCCCGTCAGTGGTTGAGTGTACAAACTCAAACTGAAGCTCAGCAAAAACTGCTCGACTATATTGGTGAAGTTCGCCGTGCACTCAAACGTTTCTACCACTTACCTTACCTCGTCACCAATAACCCAGAAACCATCGCTTTTGTGAAAGGGAATCTGACTTATTACGAACCGTTGCAAACCCAACTGACTCAACTAGATAAAGCCGCCAATACGGAAGGTTGGCTAATCCTGTCTAACTCTGGCGAAGTATTGGTCTCAAGTCTAATCGAAGAGCGCTTTAGCTTGTCTGACCGAAAAGCCATTGTGGAACAAATTCACAATCAAGGCGGTGGGGTTTCCTTGGTGAACAAAACCAAAGGTTCGAGCCCGTTGTATTATCTTGCAGCCCCTATCTATGACGGTCTAGATATCGCAGGTATTGTCGTGGTGCAAATCAACCTCAGCCTGTTGACCGAACAGACCATTACCAGCCAAGACATCATTACGTTGCAAAATCGCCAGCAACGCTTTTTTCTATCGAGTAGCTCGCTCTATAACGCAGACTGGTTTAACGAACCAAGCAACACCGTTCAGTTAGAAACGCAGCGCTTATACGACAACACCAACATCAGCGTGTGGACGCTCAACCAACAACGCTATTTTGCGCACACCGTAAAATTGGATGATTTGAATTGGTACGTAAGCTACCTTACCCCTTCTAAGCCGATTCAACAAACCATAAACGTGATTGGTTGGAGCGTCGCGGCGTTGCTCTTATTGGTTGTATTACTTGTCATCATTGGTCTACAACGTCGCCAAAAGCACATCAACCAACAACGAATTCAAGCCCTGTTGGAAGAGTCCCAACGCCGCTTGAAACAGATGATCAATAAGACCCACGTTGGTTTGCTATTGATTGATGAACAAGGACAACTGTTCGATCTCAACCCAATGGCGAAGCGTTTGTTCTGTTTACCAGAAAGCGTCAATCGACATGCTTTTGCTTGGGAATTATTCGACGCAGGCAATCCCAATTCCACCACACTTAAGTTACTCAAGAACTTACCTAAACATAAAGAGCTCGCAGAGATAAGCACGGTCGAAACCATTGCCAGACGCAGTGACGGTAGCGTCTTCCCTGTCTTGTTCTCACTGACCAGTTTCCCTTGGCACGGCGAGCAGTATTTCCTTGCAACGATCATCGACATCAGTAAGCGGAAAAAAGCCGAGCAATCACTGCAACAGGTCAACCAAGAACTGGCGCAACGGGTAGAAGAGCGTACTCAAGCGCTAAAAGAAGCGCAAAGCCAGTTGATTGAATCGAGCAAAATGGCCGCCTTGGGTCGCATGTCGAGCGCGATCACTCATGAGCTCAATCAGCCACTGACAGGCTTGCGTACCCTGCTCACAACAAACGAACTGTTAGCAGAACGCGGTGAAACCGAGATGATGAAAGCCAACAACGTATTGGTGCAGAAGCTCATTGATCGCATGGCAAGCATGACTAGTCAGCTAAAGACGTTCGCTTATAACAAACCAGAAAGCCTACAAGCGATTTCTCTTACCTCCGCACTCGAAGAGACCTTACGCGTTTATCAATCCCAATTAGACAAAGTGGATGTGCGTGTTCGGGTTCCTCATGACTTACCTAACATCATGGGTGAAGAACAACGACTGCTTCAGGTGCTCGGTAATCTTGTCTCGAATGCGCTAGACGCAATGAACAACACCACCAATCCGCAGCTCAACTTGATCGTCAACCCAACCGACAATCGGGTCGAACTGATCGTCAGTGATAATGGCTGCGGCGTGTCAGATGAGATGCTTGAGTCCATGTTCGAGCCATTCCAAACCTCAAAGAAAATTGGGGAAGGATTGGGGCTAGGTTTAGCAATTACGGCCAACAATATGCGTGATATGAATGGACAAATTAGCGTGCATAAGAATGAACAAAATGGGCTGACTTTCACTTTGTTGTTCAAATCAGTCTAGGTTGATATTGATTACAAAATCATCATTAGAACTAGGCATCCCCGCTGTTTGAGAAAAACACGATCTCGATACAAGAATCCCTCCTTGACCTACACTATTCTCAAGCAAATAGAACGAATAACTTCCGAACGATAAAGAGTGAGAAACATGATTAAGTTTCCTGAACATTTTCTTTGGGGCGGTGCCATTGCTGCAAACCAAGTAGAAGGGTCGTACAACCTTGGGGGTAAAGGGTTATCGACATCAGACATGCTGCCAAACGGTATTTTGAGTCCGCATCAAACCCGTGAAGAACGTACACCGGGTATCAAAGACGTGGCGATCGACTTCTACAATCGCTACCCAGAAGACATCGCGCTGTTCAAAGAGATGGGCTTTAACTGTCTGCGTCTCTCTTTGGCATGGAGCCGCATCTTCCCTAACGGGGACGAACTAGAACCTAACGAAGAAGGTTTGGCGTTCTACGATAAAATTTTTGACGAACTTGCCGAGCATAACATCCAACCTTTCGTAACTTTATCTCACTACGAAATGCCTTACGCACTGGTTGAAAACTATGGCGGTTGGGGCGATCGTCGCGTCATCGAATTCTTCGAACGTTATGCCCGCACCGTGCTGGAACGCTACAAAGTCAAAGTGAAGCTGTGGTTAACCTTCAACGAAATCAACATGTCTCTACACGCACCATTTACTGGTGTTGGTTTGCAAGAAGACGCCAATGAACAAGAGATTTACCAAGCGATTCACCACCAACTAGTCGCCAACGCAAAAGCGGTAAAACTGTGTCAGCAAATCGTACCCAACGGCAAGATTGGTAACATGCTGCTTGGCGCAATCAACTACCCATACACCTGTAACCCTGATGACGTGCTTGCTGCCATGCATGAAAACAACAAGTGGTTGTTCTTCGGTGATGTACAAACACGTGGTCAGTACCCAGGCTACATGAAGCGTTACTTCCGTGAAAACGGTATCGAAATTCAGATGGAAGCAGGCGACTTAGAAGAAATTGCATCGGCAAGTGTCGATTTCATCTCATTCAGCTACTACGCAAGTGGCTGTGCAAGTGCGGATCCGAAACAGAAAGAAGTGGGTAACATTGTCGATAGCGTACCAAACCCATACCTTGAAAAGAGCCAGTGGGGTTGGTTGATCGATCCAAAAGGCCTGCGCATTCTGCTTAACTTCCTTCACGATCGCTACCAAAAGCCACTGTTCGTCGTAGAAAATGGCTTAGGCGCGCGTGATGAAATCGATGAAAACGGTGAGATTCAGGATGATTACCGCATCGCTTACTTGAACGACCACCTTGTGCAAGCACACGAAGCGATTCTTGATGGCGTTGAGCTGATGGGCTTCACCAGTTGGGGACCAATCGATTTGGTCGCGAACTCAACCGCTGAGATGAGCAAACGTTACGGCTTTATCTATGTCGATCGTTATGATGATGGGCAAGGAACGCTAGAACGTAAACGCAAGAAAAGCTTTTTCTGGTATCAAGACGTGATTCGTACTTCAGGCGGTTCATTGAAAAGCTAAACCTGTTGTCTAGGTATAAAGTGCAACTAGGCATTCGCCTAAACCATCAAGCCCTGCAATTGCAGGGCTTGAATTTTAAGGTGTTTATTCATTTAGAGATTAAACTGCAATCTCTCCACCGTCTTCACGGCGAATAACCACTGTCGCCGCTCGTGGGCGCACAGAAACACCAGCAGGCGTTTCTTCGGCTGCATCTTCACTGTATGGCCAGTTACCTGGGTGCTGAATATTCACAAACAATGATTTGTAATCAGGGCTGATGGTAAAGCCTGTTACTTCACAACCATTTGGTCCGACAAAGAAGCGTTTCAATTCAGCTTGATTATCCGCACCAATCACAGCTTGATCACCATTCTCATCTGTTAGCTTAGATGGCACAACAGCCAACATTTGATCATTGGTGTAAGACGTGACTTCATCTGCGCCGTTATCAGTCTGAATCCACAAAATACCACGGCCATCAAACGCTAATCCGTCTGGGCTCGCAAACTGGTTTAACTCATTCAAGCCAGAACGGTTGGTATCTGCATCACCATTTGCTGGAGAACCAAACACAAAGATATCCCAAGTAAAGTCAGTTGCTGAAGCACCTTCATCCCAACGAATAACATGACCAAACTTATTATTCAAACGTGGATTCGCAGGATTGGTTTCATCTGTACGGCGCGTATTGTTCGTCAATGTTAAATATACTGAACCCGTGAATGGATCAACCGTACACCACTCTGGTCGATCCATTGGTGTTGCCCCAACTAAATCCGCCGCACCCGCAGTATTGATGATAATTTCAGCCAGTGAATCAAAGTGATCCGCTAACGTACCACCAGCGGTTGTTACGCTATCAAGCGTTAATGGTAACCAAGTACCTGTGCTGTCTTCATTGAAGCGCGCCACATACAGTGTGCCTTCGTCCATGTACTTGTCACCCATCGCCAAGCGGTTATCAGGGTTAGCATCTGCTGGATCCCACGCTGCCGCAGATTCAAATTTGTATAGGTATTCAAAGCGAGAATCGTGACCAGAATAAAATACCACTGGTTTGCCTTCTTCAAGCTTACCGAAAGTACAGCCCTCGTGACGGAAACGACCTAGCGCAGTACGTTTCTTCGCACGTGAGTTTTGCGTGTAAGGGTCAATCTCGACAATGTAACCGTAACCATTAGCTTCATTACGGTAATCATCCATCGCACTTGCTCCTGTTGGAGCCACATTAAAGCGAGAGAACTCATCAAGACGCTCTTCTGAATTTCCTGCTAATGTCTCCCACAAGTAGCGTGTACTTTGATCATCGACACCAATGCGATCTTGCTCTTCTGTACGAGTCCCGGCATTAACAAAGTAACCTGGCCAGTTCTCTTCACACGTTAAGTACGTGCCCCACGGCGTGTAGCCGTTGCCACAGTTGTTTAACGTACCACGCGCTTGGCTGCCATCTGGCGAGAAACGAGTGACAGTTAAAGATGTGTGGGCCACCGGGCCAGACAAATCCATGACTGTCGCACCAGTATAACGACGGTTTAGTGGATCGGTATCAACCAACTTCCACATGTTGTCTTCCAGTTGAATGCGAACCACTGACACACCGTGCGCGTTAATCTCTTTGCGCACTTCATCTACAATGGTACGTACGCCATTTTCAACCGTCGGACCATTTGGATGCAGTGCTGATGTGTCGATGTACTCGTGGTTAATACATAGCAAGCCATCTGTAGTGCTATCGTTCAATGGGAAAAAATGCATGCCGTCATGGTGCATGCCTAGCGCATTTAACTGATCGGTACTGGTGTTGGTACCATCATTTTGCCATGTGCTGCCTTGCGCATTAAGTGGTGTTCCCCAAGGTACTAGTACTTGTGCGGTGTAGCCTTGTGGAATTGAAACTGCATCAGTGAGTGAGCCAGGGATAGATTCAAAGTTAAGAACGGCTTTAGATGCGCCCGAACCACTGCTTACTGTACTCCCTGAGTCAGACGAGTTACAACCAGCCAATCCGAAAGCACCAAACGCTGTCATCGCACTGATACCTAAACCACCTTTCAGAATGCTGCGTCGAGATAGGCTCGCTTCTAATACTTCTTCAAATGGTTTGTTTTCACTTTGGTTATAACGCGTCGCGTCAAAGGTTTCCTTGCTCATTTTTACTTTCCCGATCTTATAGTTTAATTAATAAATAAGTGATTAGTTGAACGGCAAGAAGTTTGGATAAGAAAAATGACAAAAGTGCTTAAAACATATGAAACTTGTGTTTCAACAATACTGCAAACCAACCAACACAGCTAACGAAGCAATTAAATTCTGGTCACATAATCACCAACTGTATCGCTTCATTCTGATTTTACTTGGGCTAAAGTATGATAGAAGGTATAAGGTGTACGAAATCAAATCATCTACGAGAGATAATCATGAAATTAGACAAGATCGATAACAAGAGCCGTCGTATCCGTAAAAAGCTGTTCTTAGGTGAGTTCGCAATCCTAGGTTTCGAGATCAGCTGTGAAACAGACATTAACGACTTCGACCGTTACGATGCATTCGTTGATGACTTTATCGACTACATTGACGAGCTTGGTCTTTGCTTCGGTGGCGGTGGTCTAGAACTGTTTGAAGGCTTCCTATGTTCTACTAACCGTTACGGCAGTGCGACTAAAGAACAGAAAGCGCAAGTTATCAAATGGTTAGAAGCACGCCCAGAAGTGAAAAGCGCGCAAGCGGGCGAACTAGTTGACGCCAACTACCTGTAACTAAAGGGCAACCTGTAATACGCAGAGCTCAATAAATGGTAGAGAAAGCTGGTCTTAAGACTGGCTTTTTTATTTTTGGAAGAATGCGATATTAAAAATAGGGTGCTTGGGAAGTTGCGCGGAGTGATTTTGGCGTTTTTGAGCTGGCAATCAACGGGAAACTGCGTTCCACAGCCAGCTCGTGCCTTTAGGTATAATTAACTATGATTTTTTAGCTGGGGCGTCTTTCGTGTCTTTCCAGTATTGAATACGCACACGATGTAGCTGAGCTCTTCTAGTCTTTTTCATAGTAAAGTCCCTCATCTTATATAAGTAACGCTCCTCATGGAGCTTATTGTCTAAGGTCGTATCCCCTTCAATCTATAAGGGAATCAATCATTTAACCGTGACCAATTTCACAACATAATGATAATTACCGATTTCTTGCAGCCTGTTTTTACTGGCAAACGGCATATTATCTATCTGACACAGTTAACTTACTCACCAGATATGACAGAAAAATGGCAATCAAGTTCCCTACTTATACTGTCATTGAATCTTAATAAGGATTAACAAGGTGGGCATTTCAGATTTACCATACTGTTTATAAAAACCGCAAGATTTTTTATTTCTTTTCAAACAAATCTCTACTCAAGATCAATTCACTTTCATCTTTATCGTCTCCCTTTTAACGCATTGTGATCCAGTTCAATCCACAGAACTCGGAACAAAAAGCGCTCATTAATACATTCACCACCAAACTTGTGCGAGATCTCTTACAAGAGTTGTAAGCAAATAGATTAACCACGTCTAAGAGCAATGCCAGAAAAAACATTAAACATATGATTTAACAGTAATATTTAAATTCACTTAAAATAATAAGTAAAAATAATTTAGAAAAGTTAATTGAGTCAAATCAGCAAAACATCAATACTCAATTTGTCGACAGGATGTTGGCGGGAACAGGAAAAAAGCCTAAAGGATTGGGTATCTTCAGGATGAAGATTTGATAGCTTAGGATGAGTTGTCAGCAAGGATGTAGTTAAGCTCTAGGATAGAGTTCGCCCGTCAGGATGATAGGCAAGAATGGACACCGCTAGGAAG
>NZ_JAWOVM010000055.1:0-30373 GCF_033339895.1 Vibrio sp. 1751 | reverse complement strand
ACTTTTGAAAAAGTAAAACAAAACAGCTCAAGGCTGCTTCCCAATTCGAATGGTCACTTCGTTTCATTGAAACCTAATTTGATACCGAGGTATCGAATTGGATTATCATCAACGAGTGCCCACACAGATTGATAGGTCTATATTGTTAAAGAGCTTGCTTTGCGAGAAGTTTTTCTCTCAAAGCGGAGGTGCATTCTAGCGATTTAGTTGTTAGTGTCAAACACTTTTTTAAACTAATTTTTTGTAGAAGCTTTTTACCTCTTCGACCCTGCTAAAGCCTTGTGGCGTCTGCCGTGTCGATGGATGCGCATTATAGGGAGAAGATTTTCTTTGGCAATACTAAAAATGCATTTTTTCTAAAAAAACATGCCAAATGGATACTTTCCATCCAACCCTAAAATTACCCAGAAATAACACTCAGGATTTATACAATTTACCCACAAAAAGCTGTGGATAACTACTCATCACTATCAAAGAAATAAGAAATACGCGAACGCGGATTTAGATACTCTTTTACTTTATCCGGTAATTTTGACGGATGAATCGCGTTAACTATCTTTATATCTTTTGAGGCAAGATCAATGATTGGCGCTTGCGTCCTTGGTACTGATGGATCGTAAACCAAGACATTCGGGAATAATAAATGCGATGCATTCACTGAGATAACCAGGCCGACCATATTATTAGAAAGCTGAACTACGGTACCCGGAGGAAACACGCCCATAAACTTAATTAGGATGTTCAGGTTCTCTTCTTTATATAGGTGTTTACAGTTCTTATATAAATGAGAGAGTGCGGTATAAGGAATCTTTTGGTCTGAGACTATCGGGGTATGGCACAAGTTATCAAACGCATTGGCTACAGCAATAATTTGAGCAAACTCGTTGATCTCATCTCCTTTCAGGCCTTTAGGATAACCAGACCCATCTCTTAGCTCATGGTGCTGCGCGATCACAATTCTCGCGACTTCGGGAAAAGCCTCGATTTGACTCGCAAGATCGACGCCATATTTAGTATGCAACTTTAAGTAGTTGGTTTCTGGCTCTGTTAGAGGTAGTTGCTTTCTTAATATTGCAGTCGGGATTTTTATTTTCCCGATATCATGGAATAGTGCGGAGAAGGAAAGCTCTTTCAACTGTGCTGCTGAGTACCCTTTAGCACGGCCAATCATCATCGAGATAACAGCCACGTTCAATGAGTGGAAATAAATATCTTCAAACTCATTTTTTCCGTTCATCAGATGTAACGTAACATTATCATCGCACATTAACTTCTCGACGATATCTTCAATAAGAAGCTTTGCTTCATCAACTGCTGCTGTCGGACGGTTACGGATTTTAGTCATGACTGAACGCATACGTGCCAGAGAGCGCTCAAACTCTTTTTCACACTGAATCACGCGTCGACGGTATGCACTTAACTTTTCTATGCGGTTCTGTTTTTCTTGCCACATTTTTTGAGTTTCATGATCTAACGACGCTTCATTTGTTACTCTGTCAGCTTGTCTTTGATCAACAGGGAGTGGAACGGCATCGCTTTGCTCTGGATTAAAGTAAACGAACTTTACGCCGAGGTGGCGGATCATCTCGACTTGCTCTTGGTCTTTAATCTTAAAGCTATTGAGTAGAAAGGGGTGATCGTTCCACTTTAGCGGAAGACGGATATGTAATCCGGGTTGAATACGATCGACCGTTAGTTTAATGGCTGCCACTTATTCACTACTGATTTATATTTCTTAAGAGAGTTAGAATACTAGTAAATTTTGTGAATAAATTCATCAGTAACTATCAAAACATCAAACCGTTATTTCTAAGCGACTCACTTAATTAGATAGAAGTAAGCTACTTTAAGGAGCGATCTGCTTTGCGTATTTTAAGCTTGGCCTCGAACACTGGCTTGTCTATTACTTCTTGATCTGTGACTAGCCCCATTAACGTTTGTACCGCTACACGGGCCATGTCACTGATAGGAAAGTGCACTGCTGATACTGTAGGGTAAAGACTTTCACAAAGATCAACACTGTCAAAGCTAGTTAATGAGATTTGCTCTGGTACAGAAATACTGTGCTCGTGTAAGTACTGCATTGCGCCAACCGTCATTTCTTCACTGCACGAAAAGACAGCCGTCACATCAGGGTGTCGTTGTAAAATTGCAGCCATTGCATCATAACCACTTTGCCGGCCATAATTCCCTTCTTCACACCAGCTTTCATCAATATCTATACCAGCATCCTTCATTGCATCAATATACCCAAGCTTTCTCAATACACTGTTATGACGTTGGGATGGACCGGCAATACAAGCAATCTTTCGATGACCACCAGCTAAAAGGTGCTCAACGGCAATACGGCTTGCATGATGATGGTTAAAGGTAACACAACGCTCTTCTATTCCTTCCACGTAGCGATCCAGGAGAACGAAAGGTGTTGGCTGTTTAGCTAGTTCACGTAAGTCATCATCTGACAAATAACGACTATGAAGTACATAGCCGTCACAACGTAAATCATTAAAACGCTGAATTGCCTCTTTTTCACCTTGTGCAGAATGATGGCCTTGAGCTGTAATCAAAAACTTCTTATGAATATCCAGCTCGGTCTGAACCTGCTCCATCATCTCGCCAAAGAAGCCCCCCGTATAGTAAGTCACCAATAACCCAACCATATTACTGGATGAGGTTGCGAGTGAACGAGCAATTGCACTGGGACGATAATTCAATTGCGCCATAGCCTGCTCTACTTTTTTTCGAGTTTCCTCACGAAATTTCCCCTCTCCATTAATAATTCGAGAAACGGTAGAGCGATTTACACCGGCGAGTTCGGCTACATCTTTAATCCTTGCCATAATGCTATTGGGTCCAACTGCAATTGTTATTAAATATTCGTTTGTATAGAACGGCTGCCAGCAATTCGTAAGGTGCTATAGGGGGCGAAGCTGGCAGCCTTTAATCATACACCGACCATTTGATTGGTAGAAACAAGCTCAGAGTAATCCGTGACAGTTATACCATGATGAGCTAACTGTTCTTTTAAAATGGGAGAGGTAAGAACTTGTAACTCTAGCTCTCGCTGAAGCGCATAGCCACTCTTTAAGATAAGCGCCTGATCGGCCTCTGCCGGGTGGCACATCACCTCAACCAAGTCATAGTCAGCTTTTAAGCTCAATAGATGTGCCATTAAGCCATCCAAGCTCACTTTTTGATCATAAAACTCATCAGTAAAGATATACCTGATTGTCATCGATTCTTGACACAAGCCAGTGCCCCGCAGTGGCACTCGGTATTCATTCGCTACTTCTTTAATAACGGGCAAAATTTGAGGGTGAGTATGCGCGTGATGATGGCTATCTAAGTGGCTTAGCTCTAACCCAAGCGATAAAAAATGTTCCACCTGAGCTTTTGCTTCATCATAAACGACCTGAGTTTCGAAGTCCTGCTTACTCCAAAGTTCGTCATAGTTGATAAAGTGCGCTCGGCCGTTAGTCAAGTTACGATGCTTCGTTATAGGCACACCTGCTGTAAACCTAAGATGAACGCCAACTTTCAAGTCTGGATTATGGCGAGCTAGTTCTAAGGCATGTTGCTCAGCATCCATACCCACCATCATGGTGGTTGAATGAACCACACCTTGCTGATGAGCTTTAACGATGCCGTTATTTACACCTCTCGTTAAACCAAAATCATCAGCATTAAAAATGACTTTCATCGGCGCCCTTCCTTAGTCTTACAACGTCGTTAGTTTAAATTGAGGTAAATACGGAGCGTTCACCGCCAGAATATCATCCAGGATTGACTTGGCGCGGCCAATGTCAGGCACCAATGGGTTATTGGTTAATGCCATAAGCGCCTTGTCATAATTACCTTCGACAGCAGCTTCTATTGTTAGCTGCTCATACGCTTTAACTTGATGGAGTAATCCTTTGATATTGTTTGACAACTCGCCAACCGCAAGAGGTTTCGCCCCCCAGCTACCAATCACGGCACTACATTCAATCACAGCATCGTCAGGTAGGCCGTTGATCGCTCCATTATTTAAAACGTTAACAACATGAATACTATTACGATTGTTATAAATTGAATCAACTAGGTTCAGTGATGCATCAGAATAATAAGCACCACCCCGCTCCTCTAACTCTTTCGGCTTATGATCGAGGGTAGGATCTTGATAGAGCTTAAATAGCGCATTTTCTGTTTCCATTACCTGCTCAGCACGAGTGCCTTTTTCATCGGCACTTTGTTTCTCTTCAGCAAGCATGGCATCAGTTTGGTAGAAGTAACGATGATAAGGACATGGTATCGCCCCCAGTGCTTTTAGAAATGCCGGATCCCACGGCTCTTCCCAGATATTCTTCATACTGAAGTTGGCACCATCACCAACTTTCTCTAATACCGTTTGAGTAATATCTTCCCCATTGAGCCATGCTTTGTGTACCCACACGAGATGGTTTAACCCAGCAAACTCAAGTTGTAGCTCTTTTGGCTCGCACTCCATCATTTCTGCAATCATCATTTCCATTGAAACGGGCACATTGCATAAGCCAATACTTTTTACTTTGGTGTACTTACTGACCGCTTCGGAAACTAAACCCGCTGGGTTGGTGAAATTGAGCATCCATGCGTTTGGAGCCAACTCTTCAATGTCTTTACAGATATCAAGAATGACCGGAATGGTTCGCAGTGCTTTAGCAAAACCACCAGGGCCCGTTGTTTCTTGGCCGATGACGTCGTACTTGATTGGGATTCGCTCATCGTTAGCGCGTGCAGCAAGGCCACCAACACGAAACTGCGTCATCACAAAATCCGCATCTTTTATCGCAGCACGGCGATCGAAACCGGCTTTTATCTCAATTTTTGCTCCGGCTTTATCGACCATTCGCTGAGCCAATCCTTTGATGATCTCAAGCTTCTCAGCTCCTGACTCAATGTCCACAAAATGGATTTTCTTAACGGGTAAATATTCTAAGCGCTTAATAACCCCTTCAACCAATTCCGGGGTATAGCTACTACCACCGCCAATAATGGCAAGTTTGATCGCCTCTCTAGACATTTTCATCCCCCTTTACTTGTTCGAGATTTTTTTGTTCAGTGCGACGATTTCTACAGCCATCTCTTGAGCCAAAATCGTAGTCATCAGGTGATCTTGAGCATGCACCATCACTAACGTCATCGGGACTTTCCCTTCTCCCTGATCTTCTTCAATAAGCTGAGTCTGTATTAAGTGGGCTTTATTAATGCACTCTCTTGCTTGAGAGAGCTTCTCGTCAGCCGCTTCAAAATCTTGTTCTCGAGATAAACGCAATGCCTCGTAGCTTAAACTTCTGGCTTCACCAGCATTGCAAATGATCTCCATCACAACCAATTCTTGTTCCATCATTTTCTCTCCGAAAATCGGGCCGCGGTAATTGCGGCCCATTAAGCACAGTTAAGCAGTAACGCCTTCGCCTGACGGCTGCGTGTCACCTTTAGTTTCCTTCGTCGTTGGTAGTTCTTGCTCCAACATTTGCTTCTCAAACATTTTGAAGAATGGGAAGTAGATGATTAGATCAAGAATCAATAAACCAATGACGAGCAATACTGGCGCAAAGGTCCAACCGCTACCCCACGAAGCACCTATCAGTGCCGGTGTTGTCCAAGGTGTTGTAGCGACACCCATACCCACAAAGCCGACATGCACAGCAAAATACGCAATCGTAGCGTTGATGACTGGAGCGAAGACGAACGGGATAAACAAGGTCGGGTTCATCACAACTGGGCTACCGAAGATCACTGGTTCGTTGATTTGGAAAAAGCCAGGCACCGCACTCATTCGACCAATGCTCTTAAGGTGAACAGAACGGCTAAACGACATCAGCATAACAAGAGCAAGTGTTGCACCAGAGCCGCCAATAAAGATGTAAAAATCCCAGAACGGTTGAGTAAATACGTTTGGAATCGGTTCACCTGCAACAAAGGCTTCAATGTTGGCACCAATGTTGGTCAAAAAGATTGGAGAAAGCAGTCCAACAACAATTGCAGCACCATGAATACCCGCAAACCAAAGCAGCTGGCAAAGCAATAAAGCGCCAATAATGGCAGGCAATGAGTTAGACGCACTAATTAGCGGTTTAAAGATAGCCATAACAGCATCTGGAATCAGCATGTCGTACTGGGTTTGTACGAAAAGGCTAAGTGGATATAAGGTAATGAATATCGCTAAGACTGGTAGCAATACTTCAAATGATCGCGCAATCGCCGGTGGCACCTGCTCTGGCATGCGAATCGTAATATTGTGCTTTTTCATAAAACGGTAGAGCTCCACCGAGAAAAATGCACACATCACTGCGGTGAAGATCCCGGTTCCGCCCATGTGAGACATAGACAAAGCGCCATCTTTAGCTGGGGCCGCTATGAGTAAAAAAGACATTAGTGACAATACAGCACTCGTGATCCCATCCATCTTGTAAGCCTTCGCTAAACTATAAGCAAC
This sequence comes from Vibrio sp. 1751, assembly GCF_033339895.1. Classification (NCBI taxonomy): domain Bacteria; kingdom Pseudomonadati; phylum Pseudomonadota; class Gammaproteobacteria; order Vibrionales; family Vibrionaceae; genus Vibrio; species Vibrio sp. 1751. Next base: position 23,913 of record NZ_JAWOVM010000055.1, on the reverse strand, counting down.
GCCCAGCGAAACAAAAATGGTCATGATCCCCATCGACATGTTGTAGGGCATCATTATGGTATCAAAATGTGTAGTGGCGAAATCGAGCCAAATTCGACCAAAAGTAAAGGTTGTATCTTCGGCAAATGGGGGGAATGCAAAAATCAAAATGAAACTACCAACAATAATAAACGGCATTGCGACAATAAAACCGTCTCTCATTGCGCGAACATGGGGCTGATTCCCCACTTTAGCTGCTATAGGGGCTATATGCTTTTCGACTGCGCCTATAATTGCGTCATAAAGCTTCATAGAATCCATCCTTATTTTAGGCAAAAGAATCCCGCATCAAATATTTATATTTGATGTACAGTTATCTTTTTTAATTTAAAACTATGGTTTAGTTAATTAATTCTAATGCTTGCTCTAGTACTTCCTCTCCCTTCATCATTCCATAATGCTGAGGGGAAATCGCGTCAATGTTTTTACCATGCTCTTGCGCCGTTTTTCTTAGCTCTTCTAGCTGAAAACGTACTTGAGGCCCGAGAAGACAAACATCGTACTCTTTAATTGCATCTTCAAATGCATTCACTGACATCGCATCAATTTTGCATTCAATTCCTTTATTTTCAGCAACTTGCTCCATTTTCTTAACAAGCATACTGGTTGACATCCCTGCGCTACAGCATAAAAGGATCTTTTTCATAGCCTTACTCCCGTTGTGTAAATTTCAACCTGCAAAAACTGTAGCAAAAATAACCAAGACAAAAAAGCGCAACCGGTTGCATTATTCGTGAACACAATCCCAATTTAGAAAATACCACCTATTTTTTTATAATTATTTAGGTCTAGGATAAAAGTCATAAAATAATTTAAGACATCACATTAAGTTTCAAATTATCAATATTTTACTACTGACAACGTCGTTATTAATTTCTTAAAAGGAATAGAGAATGAAATTTAATAAATTGGCTATTGCAACGCTTGTAAGTGCCGCACTATCACAACACTCATTTGCTCAAACCGACTCTAAAGGCACAATTTATCTAACGTTTGATGATGGACCAATCAATGCATCTATTGACGTTATTCAAGTACTTAACCAGGAAGATATCAAAGCGACGTTTTACTTTAATGCTTGGCATTTAGATGGAATTGGTGATGAGAATGAAGACCGTTCCCTAGAAGCCTTAAAGCTCGCATTAGACACTGGTCATATTGTTGCAAACCACAGTTACGATCACATGGTGCACAACTGCGTGGATGAGTTTGGACCGAACAGTGCTGCGGAGTGTAATGCGACCGGGGACCACCAGCTTAACTCGTATCAAGACCCTGTTTACGATGCCTCAATGTTTACGGAAAACTTATCTGTGTTAGCAAAGTATTTGCCGAACATTACAAGCTACCCGAACTACAAGGCAACAGAGTTTGCTAGACTGCCCTACACCAACGGTTGGCGCGTGACGAAAGACTTCAAAGCAGATGGGTTATGTGCCACGTCTGATGACCTGAAACCTTGGGAACCAGGATATGTATGCGATACATCCAACCCATCCAACAGTGTAAAAGCAGCTATCGAGGTTCAAAATATCCTAGCGAATAACGGCTATCAAACTCACGGTTGGGATGTGGACTGGGCACCCGAAAATTGGGGCATTGAAATGCCAGCAAACAGCCTTACAGAAGCAGAAGCATTTCTTGGATATGTGGATTCCGCGTTAAACACTTGTGCACCAACAACGATTAACCCGATCAACTCCAAAGCTCAAGAGTTCCCATGTGGTACACCTTTACACGCCGATAAAGTTATCGTATTAACTCACGAGTTCCTATTTGAAGATGGTAAGCGTGGCATGGGGGCAACCAAAACCTACCTAAGCTCGCTAAGTTTATACAGTTAGCAAAACAAGCGGGTTATGACTTCGACACAATGGATAACTACACACCGAACTGGCAAGTTGGTCATAACTACGACGCTGGCGATTACGTCTTACACCTAGGTACTGTATACCAGGCTGTAACAAACCATACTGCGCAACAAGATTGGGCACCATCTCCAACCTCTAGCCTTTGGACAAATGCAGACCCAGCCACTAACTGGACTCAGAATGTTTCCTATAAACAAGGTGATGTGGTGACTTATCAAGGTTTGCGTTATCTAGTTGATGTACCGCACGTGTCCCAAGCAGACTGGACTCCGAACACTCAAAATACCTTGTTCACAGCTCTATAGGCTGTTCCTACTATCACCATGTAGTAGTTTGCGCGAGGCATACCCCTCGCGCTTTTTTGTTTTGAAGATCCAGATACAACAAAGCCCCGACTTTCATCGAGGCTCTGTCTTAAAATATGGTACCGGTGGACGGAGTTGATTGGACTGGCATTCCTGCCGCCACCGCGAAGGCAACGCTAACTTCCTTTTGATATTTACGAGCACCTAAAACGACGAAAGGCCGCTATAAAAGCGACCTTTCTATGTATGGTACCGGTGGGCGGACTTGAACCGCCACGCCCGAAGGCAACGGATTTTGAATTCCCCTTAAGCTCTTGTAATAACTTGCATTTAAGAGGATTTTTTTGGATATCAAGGACCATGAAATATGATTTCATTGGATCTCTTTAGCACGCGTCAAGCACAGATTTAAAATGGGAAAATGGTACACACACTTGACCACTCTTTGTAACACGTTTCTGGGCAAAACTGTTTTAGCACAATTAAGTAAAAATTATCTAAAGTATGACAAACTCGCTTAGATGGGTGTTCAGATCAGTATCCATTTATTTTATCATCTGAACTTATGTACCTCAGTTCTATTTCTACCGTTATGTTTTGCTTGGTAAAGTGCATCATCAGCACCTTTAAGAATGGCGCTAATCGGCTCTCTTTCGGCTAACCATTGGGATACTCCGATAGAAATCGTCACGTGACCTACGACATCAAACTCATTGGATTCAATGGACTTTCGAATTCTCTCGGCAACGTACTCAGCCTGACGTATGTCTGCTTTAACTAAAAAAACCATGAACTCTTCTCCGCCAGATCGGCAGACAATATCCACCTCTCGCGCCTGCGCCTTGATCATATTTGCCACACTGATGAGTAAAGTATCACCGACATCATGACCAAAGGTATCATTCACTTTTTTGAAGTAATCAACATCCAGAGCGAGCACAGAAAATGGAGTGTTTTGTATACGCAAATTATCAATGGCCTTATCTAAACCTCTGCGGTTTAACAACCCAGTCATAGAATCAGTTAAGGTATCGAGGTGCAGTTGATCAATTGTGTTGGATACAATATTGAATGTACTGACGAATGAACGCTTCAGGTGTGACGCTTCAAAATACCAAGGTTTCACTTTATTTAAGTCTCGTTTAGTCGAAGTGTGGCTTTCAAAGTTTTTGACGACACTCGCTAATTGCCATAATGGTTTTGAGATAAAAACCGAAGATATCCAAATAATTAAAAGCGTGAGCGCACCAATTGGAAGCGTTGCCACAAATACACTCCACATTTGGTCATTAAGCACTGACAGAGTGAGGCTTTCCGATTTCGCAGCAACTATCCCCCAACCAGAATAATTGACTGGTGCGTACCCAGCAAGCATATCAATACCCTGAGAGTTAATGATAACTTTCCCACCTTTCTCTCCCTGAGTCACCTCATTTATTGCTTCATTATTGACAATGACTTCTCCCACTCGTTGTTTATTAGGGTGATAAATCAATGTCCGATTTTTATCCACAACATAGAGGTATGACCCATCTCTGTAGCCATGGTGCCCAAGTATGCTCATTAATATGTTTTTCTTATCGAGATAAATGCTCCCGCTAACGTAACCTAAATACTCTTTTTGTGCGGAGAAGATAGGGTACGAAATACTTATTAGATAATTACCTGCCGGGGATACGAACGGATTCGTGACGATTGGAGCCTTAGCGTTCAACGATTGTAGCGAACTGTCTGTTGTTAATTGGACACCTTTCACTCGTGTTGTTTCTGGTGAAACGGAAATGATGACCCCTTTCGCATTGACGATGACTACAGAGTTAAAAGAGTCAGTTTGGGTTCTTAATCGATCTACTTCTTGTTGCAACGCATCTGAATCACCTATCCTACTCCCAAGCGTAAGTGCGCTATACTCCAATTGAGACAAAACTGATTCAATGAAAGTGTCCGTTATTTCGGCCATTTTTTCAGCGTAAACACGATTGGATTCAATGGTGTTGGTGACAATGAGGTCATGTTGGACACGATATATGGAGTAAAAAGCGTTCAGAAGAGTGACCAATACACTAAAGATGCTTAGAATCAGAATAAGTTGCCTCAAATTCAACTTGTCTTTCATCCGTTTTGATTCACCCACATATTCCATAAATTAAGTCACCCATTGGTTTATTCGAAGTAATAATACGTACTACTGCACATGTGTTAAATCAAGTTTTAGTAGATTTTGACATTTCTGCATGAGATATGAAACTCTTATACTGGCTTATATCTATTTTGAAACTGATATGGCCGACATAGATAGAAAATAGAGCCAGTAGCTGACCAAAAAACAAGCATCAAGATCAAAATGCTAGCCGATACTTGAAGGGTTCAAAAAAGTAAAACTTATATTTAGAGGGTCTTGATGCTACTAAACATTAGTTTTCATAGTAAAACTATATGTTTAATGTAGCATTTTAAACAGTTTAAGTGATGTGTCACTAGCTTGATATTCGATGTAATGATAGGTTAATCATATAAGTATGACCTTAGTCATGGGCAGTACACGAGTAATACTGTGGTCTATATGAAAAAAAAACTCCCTCACCTCCGCTAAACTCGTTTTTGCTTACTTTGTATTCGCGTCACTGTGGGTTTTATTCTCAGATAAAGCGGTAGAGCTCCTATCTAGTAATCTACAAGTATACACGTTGGTGCAGTCACTAAAGGGTATGCTATTTATCGTGATCACGTCTCTCTTGCTATGGGGGCTGATAAAAAAGAACAACCGAGATATTGAACGGGCCAATGACATTGACTATGTGACAGGCCTGCATAGTCCCTACGTCTTTTTTCGCTATTTGGAGCAAAAGTTCAGTAGTGCCAAAGAAAATGAACATTATGTTCTCTTTCTTCTCGATATTGACAACTTTAAGCCCATTGCCGATCAACTCGGCTTTGAAAAGAGCAATCAATTTTTAAAAGACATAGCACAATCTATTAGTTCGTCTACTGTCTCTCCACTTTTCTCTTCAAGGACTCATTCGGATGGGTTTGCTTGCTTGATTCGCATGCACGACGAGAAGCAAATTGACAGGCACCTAGCACTTATTCAAAGGCAGTTTAGCCAGCACTCAAAACGTCATGGCATTGATGTAACGTGCTCTATTGGTGTTGCGCTCTATCCATTTGATGGAGAAAGCGTTAAACAGCTCATGTCGTCAGCCAAATATGCGCTCGCTCAAGCAAAGATAACGAAAAACACTATCCGGTACCACGACAAAAAACTCGCTGAGCAAGATCTCCAAAGAAAACAGATGATTGCAGATCTACGTAACGCAATACGAAAAGAACAAATACAGATCGTATTTCAACCAAAGTATCATCTAAAAGATAAGAGAGTAACTGGAGTTGAAGTGCTCTCTCGCTGGAAACACCACCAACATGGAGATATATCTCCTGCTGTATTTATCACGCTGGCAGAAGAGAACAATCTCTGTAGTGCTTTAACAACACTAGTTATCAAGCAAGCATCAAAACAACTTAAAGAAACCCAGCTCCTAGGATATGCCATTCAAAGCGTATCGGTGAATATTTCTGCTACTGAGATAAATAGTGTCGAAGACATGCGCCAAATCGAAACTTACTTAAAACAAGACCGTGATTTTGCGCAATACCTATGCTTTGAAATCACAGAGACAGCTACGTTAAAGGATATTGAGCAATGTGCAAGTCTAGTAAAGAAACTGAAGAAGTATGGTGTAACATTCTCCATTGATGACTTTGGTGTTGGCTATACCTCATTTGGCATATTTAATAAATTAGACGTTGATGAAATCAAGATAGATAGTAGTTTCATCAAAGACATTGCTATTGACTATCGATCAAGAGCAATTACTTCCGGCATCGTTGATATAGCCAAGGGGTTTGGGATTCAAGTCGTTGCTGAGGGCATAGAGACCCTTGAACAGCTGTGTATTCTTGAGGAGTTAGACTGTGAACAAGCTCAAGGGTTTTATCTAAGTCGCCCAGTCCCTGTTACGGCATTAAATAAAAGCTTAAGTATGATGTAGCATCGCAAAGTTCACATACTTAGAAGCTGTTTATCGTTTGACAGATTAGTGAGATAAACCATGGAATTAGTAGGCTTTAGGTAAACCCAGTTAAGGTAATTATTTTACCAGAGAAAGAAAAATCCGAGTGCTTTATCAACACTCGGATTTTTGGTTTAAGGCGTTACTTGATGACGCCATTCACAACGCTACGGCAAATTAATGCTCTGCACCTAGAATGATCACATAAACGTCTGAGGAAACACTGCCGTGTGTTGTCCACTCTCCAAGCCCTAGCGAATCGTAGTGTTGTTCTTGAAGTAGTTTTTTGACTGCAATACCTAGGTTATCGTAGCTCCAAGACGTCATCGCGATGGTCTCTTTGAGGTTAATAGGCGTATTATCAGCATCTTTAGCATTAGAAATGACAATGTTGCCATCCACATAGTCCCACGTGCCGATACCGACACTTTGATCGTCTTCTTTCACATTGACGCTACGCTCACCATTTTCCAGCTCGTAGAATACGTAGCTTTGACCCTGTTTTTTCAGGGTAAAGCTTTTCGAGGGTTGGTTTCTCACCAAGGTTGTCATTGCCGACTCGATGTTCATCGTTGTATTGCTGGCGGCTTTACAGTCAGAGAGCACTGTTTGATACTGTTCAAGGCTCGATAGAGACGTTGGGATATCGTTTTGCCCCCCAAGAGTCGTCACCCATAATACAAGACTGGATTCCTTGATGCTCAATACGTGCTGCTAGTGGTGCCATTTTATCGGTAAACTCAGGTGCCAGATCGGCAGAAATAGTGTAGAACTGACCGTTGATTAGGTCGGAGTCTTTCTTCTGAAATCTTGGTAACCACCCCACCACCTGTACGCAAACTAAACATATAGAAGCATCTCAGCAACCGCTAAGCCTTAAGCCATATTCGCCCCACAACTATAAATAGAGACGGCAATAGTTACTGCGCAGTTCTTCCGGCAACAGGCTCACCAACTCAAAACACAGGCAACAAAAAAGGGAGCAGCCACTCAACGCAACTACTCCCTTCAAAACACCAATTCGGACTACTTCAGCTCATAGAACAATTCGGTCAAACCAGCTTCACCAACTTGTTCCACTAACTGAGCAACAAAACCATCAAACTCATCAGCAAACCCAATTTTCGCCAAACCATACTCAGCGGCAACTTGATCCAATGACAGGTTGCTAACTTCACCCTTATTCTTAGCTCGACGAGCCTTGTCATTCAGCGAGGTAACGGCCTTACCCAAATCACCACCAGCAACCAGCGCGGGATGAGCAAGCAACAAATGGCGCGCAGACGGATAGAGCTTACCTTGGTAGAACATAGGTTTGGACTGACCTTTTAACTTCTCACGCTCGGTGTGAGCAGCAGACAGCGCTTCCTCTACAGATATGCCAGCCTTTATGCGGTTCATCAGCGTACTTTGCGCCACACCTAGCTCTCTAGCAGCTTGGCGCATACTTGAGTACTCGCTGCCGTCTATAACAACTTTCTTGCGGTAGTCACCTTTAGGGCGCGCTTCTAGTTCAAGGGCTTGCTCTAGCGTCCAACCGAACTTAGTAACGCGCTCATTAACCAGCTTGGGGTTCAAGCCATAGTGACGCGCAGCAGCAGTGCGAGAAGGGAACTCGACACCCTCAATTTCATAGATATTTTTCATATTGTTATCTCTTTTCAATTTGCTAAGCATAAAACCACACCGAGGCCGCCTGGAACAAGCCAGACGACCTCTGTATGGTTACTTACTCAAAATAGGTCTTAAAACGGCGCATCATCGTCTACAGGAGCTTTTTGAGCTATACCCTCGCCGAAGCTGACCTTAGATTTAATCTGCTCATACAACGCCAGCATGTCGCGTACGAGTTCTGCGTTCGGTCTAGGCAGTCCGTTGGGCTTCACCCAGTTCTGTTGCTTCCACTTCGGTGCCCATTCAGTGAGCGTTTTTATCGTCGCGGCATCCATCCCTTTAATCTCGATAGAACTCACCTCCTGATCTAGCAAACTTTTAGCGATGTTTAATGTGTGCATACAGAGCTGGTAGCGCATTGCCGAAACTGTAGACTTCTTAACTTCAAATATTTGCGTGTCACCACCTACAACCGAAACCGTCGAACCCTTACCGCCAACACCAAGCTTACAGGTAATGGTCTTTTTCGTAGGTCTTGCTGTGAAAGCACTCAAGAAGCTTAAATCTTCTTTTGGTCGAGAATTACTGTATCGATTTCTCTTAGGCTTACTGTGCGCAAGGCGAGCATCACGTTCAGACACCAACTCCTGCAAGTATTCTTCGGCTTGTTTGTAGGTGAAAGCCCCCTTCTTCTTACCACCGGGGTTAGCAATAATTTTCTCGCATTCAGTCCATGTTTTTACGATACGAGCTATGTCGTTGTTTACCGATGCGTAAAAGTTAAATTTTTGATTAGCCATAATAATGCTCCTTAAAATTTTATTGAGTTAGCCGCCGGAATGACGGCTGTGGATTTGAATAAATGTCATTGCGTGTGAGGTTGGGCTTCTTATATCCCCAACGGTGCAATGATTGATTGGTAAAAAAGCCCTTTGAGATAAGGGCTTTCGATAGGTCAATATTTACGATCTCAACGGGCGTTGAGAGCTTCTCGCAGTGAGGAACGAGATTCAGGGTTGAAGAGGATTTCAACTTCGAAGTCAGGAAACTTCGAGACTATTAAGCGAGCTAAGTTGATGGTCAGCTCTGTCATCGGTACAGCGCCTTCAATCAGTTTGGTATTCTTAGCACTACGTACTGCGGTCGCTTTGGTTGGATAGCCAATATCGGTCATCCACTCAGCTAATGCTTTAGCGCTAATCTGCTTCTTGCTCATACCACCTTGCTCTTGCGCGTAGAAACGCAAGAATAAGCGCGCCATTAAGCTGTCCGAAGTCTCATCAGCCTTTAAACGCAGGTCCTTGTGACTCGTGCTTTCTGCCATTACCAAACGGTCTTGCCATGAGCACCAATCATCAACATCTTTTAGAACATGGGACTTGCGCCAGCGATCAAAGCGCAATCTTGTAAACAGCATCTCATCCAAAGACTTGTGTGGTTTGGTTTCAAGCGCGATATGCTTACGTCCTTGCACATCAATCATCACCGGATTCAATAGTTCTCGCTTCTGGTCGAACTCCATGTTCAGGAAGATAGACCGCTTTTCCAACATCAGATCCTTATGCTCTAAAAAGCGCATCCGGTTCGGTGTCAGGTAGCTACCATCAACTTTGTCACCTGGTTTACGGGTTAAATATTTATCCACCATATAAGCACTTTGGTCATTGATGGTTGGATCGACTTTAACGCCACCTTTAGCCAGTATTGGCTCAAAACCTTCACTCTCTATAACGGTGTACTGAGCACGAGTCTTAGCACCGATCAGTTGCTTCGCTTGATGCTTGAGTTCTAGTACTTCACCGCCAGTTGGGTCTATACGGTGGTAGAGCTCTCGGAACCGCTGACAAATAGGACCTTTTAAGTCTATTTCATTCAGATCAGCATTAGTCAGGAAGCCGTCTGTCGTCACTGAAACAACAACCTTGTCATCGGGGATGCTATGAAGCATTTCCCCCAACAAGGCTCTAGCTAAGCCAGTCGTGTAAGCGGCGAAAAATGGGTTGGTCAAAGTCGATGGTGGTAGTTGTGTAGAGTAACCAGCTTGGATATCGAACGACCTCTTTGGGCGCAACGATTGAGCTAGCTTTCCATAGCAACTATTCAACATTTCCTTAGTCAATTTCTCGTCAAAGCTATTTTTAACGAATGACTTACGCCGTTCTCGCCCCCAGCGCATGAAGTCTTCGAAGATTCGTTTATCATTCTTCCAGGGCACGACAAACGCTTGCTTGATGATAATTTCTGCACCTTGGCTATAAGCAACTTCAAGCTCATGACCTGTACAGTGCGTCTCACCCGATAGCGGAAATATCAATCCATACTCAGATCGAACGGCTAAACTTGGGAAGCGAGTATGTTCAGGGAACTTAAACTCAACCCAAGCCAAAGCACATTTGTCTCCAAACAGCTCTTTCAGATCTCTGGTCATGTACATCTGGTCGTAATCTAACTCTCGCAGACCTAGCGTAATCGCCGAATAACATGATGGAACGTCATAATCTCGCCAAGTATCAATAGGAGTAGGACCAGCGATAAATGACTCGTTGCGTCCTCCATGGTAGGCCATGGTCGAAAAATGCTCTAATGTCATGCGAGCTGTTACAGGCACATCACGAGTTATCGTTAGCGGTTTACTTCGGTCAGAAGGCCACACTTCTTTAGTCACCTTCTCAAAACCAAACAAACCACGGTAACCGCGCTTATCCTCCAAACTATTAACAAAGGCTTTAACGGCAATACCACCGATGGTGAACGGAACCGAATTTAGACCGAGTGTATTTTGACAGAAGGAAGAAACACGCTCGAAATGACGAGCACTGATAATTGAATCAGTAATTGCATACTCAGCGAATTTCTCAGGCTCTGCTTCCAGAAACTCATCCATTCGAGAGATAGAGTACGGCTCTGGAATTTCTACCTTTGGAATCTTCAATAGCTCTCCGACAGAGGCTAGTGACGATCCATTGGGCGAAAGCAGCATGGTGTCGTAGAACGTGATATACAAGGTGTGTCGGTTGCGGGATTTGTCGTGAACATTGAGAGGCTCTTTATCGATACGTCGAGACATGACTTTATCAAGTTCCAGTCCGTATACGTCATCAAGACTCGCCACCGTCTTACGTAAACCTTTGACATGTGTCTTGAGTTGGTCAAAAGCTTGGCTGAAGTTAAACAAATCTGCCGATAGCCAATGAGCACACAAAATGATGTCAGTAGGCCACTTATCAAGTACTTCATCTTCCATCGCTTTTTCAATAGCCTGAACCAAGCATTTGTCCAGTGCTAGTCGTCCCGATTTTTTTGTCGATTCAGGGAACAAGATAATAGTTGATAACTTGCCCTGGAACAGAACAGCAAATTGGTAACTCAAGATACGGTTGTAGCCTCCGCATTCAGATTCTACATACTCAGTATCCATAGCTATCACGGGGCGTTCAAAGAACGGAGTTGCCTCTCGTCGCTTTCGCTTAGTTTGCTTCTTCTTTTTGGGCTTACGACCCACCAGAGGTTTGGCTTTGCGCTTAACGCTATCAAAAGGAGTGGGCTCACTAGGTTGAGCTTCACCCCAAGAACTTACCGCTTCTTCTTCAGTCCAACCGGATGTTGCTAGGTTGTCCATACTTAAGTCAGAAGCCTGCTCTAACCAATCAAAATTTTCAATCATATAACTACTCTCCAGAAACGCAAAAAGACGCTCTAAGGCGTCTTTTTGCAAGGTTTACAATGATGATTATTTAAAGTCTGACCAAGCAATCTTAGGCAGATCATTGCCCTCGCTATACGTCAGCAAGGCTTCAGTAATCGCGTCACGCAAACCTTCGAGGTCACTGAATTCTTCAGGCGTAAATATAGCAAGCAAATTGTCGCTGTTTACCACCGTCATCAACAATGCACCCGACTTCGGAGAGATGAAAGCATTACCAACCGTATCCGCATGGATCCAGCCACCGCTTTCCAACATGAAGCACTTGTTTTTCTCAGGCTTCATCTTCTTCGATACCTGTTTAAAGAGTGCGTCAGCCTCTTCACCTGTTTCAGCAACGATTAGATTGCCTCTTGCACCCAGAATAAGCAGTAGATCTTCAGACGGAAGAACCGTTTTACCACCAAACACATTTGCTACACCAGAGTTAGTACGCACAAAAATAGAGTTACTCATTTTGATACCTCAAATCATTTAAATTGTTAAAGAGCAATCTGGTTGGACGAACCAATCCAGTTGCCCTCCCGCCCCAAACTTGGGATACCAATATTCTGCTTTTTTAAGGCATCGCATTTTGGGGGTACAAAAATGCGATTTTCAGGTAACGAATCGTTGCGCAATGAAACTCCTGAAATAAACAAAGCCCAGAGTGCATAGCACTCTGGGCTTTGTTTTTAGTACGTTACAAACTTAAGTTAGATTAACCAACGAGGAGCCAACTTCCGTTCTTGCTCTTCCAACAGTTTCTTCTGCTTCTCAGCCTGTTCATCTTCCCAAGCAATCACATCACTTAACCGGAAACGAATAGGACTATTTCGGTTGGTCCCCAATTTAAAGAAAGGCGGTAACGAAGATGGGTTACGGGAACAAGCTGTAGTAATGGACTCTAAGCTACGCTTTTGGCGTTCAGCAAGGTCTTGTTTAGTCAAGATAACATCATTCATTTTCCATTTTCCTTATAGACATAGTTCAGAATTGCCAGACAACAAAGACAAGGCGGTGCTTTGGCTCGCTTCAGCCAGTTTAGATTGTTGATGAAAAGCATATCGCTCAGTCGTTGTAATACTCTGGTGAAACAAGCTGGATTGCACTAATCGAGCATCACCAGTGAGCATCAACTGTCTACTGGCGTATGTACGGCGTAAGTCATGGATATTAAAAGACTCACTCCCTCCCGTAGACTGCAACACAACATCACGAATCTTCTCATGGCAACTACGAGGGTAAGCTATATGCGCACCCTCCTTCACAGCAGAAGGAAAAATCCACTCATTCCATGACAACTCTGCGCAGCTTTTTAATACTTCTCGAGCTGGCTCATTAAGCATCACACGGTACGACTTACCATTTTTAGTCATCGGCAGAGTCAACAGTGTAAGGTCGTCACTCAGCATTTCTCGACGGATATCAATGACATTTCCGATGCGAAGTCCCGTAATCAAACTGAACAACAGCGCCTTAGACTGAAAGCTGTTAATGCGAATCGCTTCCCGAATATAGATACGTAACTCATCGTCACTTAAAACTCGGTCACGTATATTGTTTTCAGGCCACTTCTTGATACCCTTACACGGGTTTACAACCAAAAGCTCCAGCTCTACAGCAAGTGAAAAAATGCGCGATAGAAGGGACAAATGACGGTTTACCGTTGAACCTTTAACTTGAGTAGATAGCTCGGTAAGAAATTGCGTAATCTGCAACTTACTAACATCACCTAAAGCTTGATGTGCAAAGATTGGAGCCACTCGACGCCAACGTGTTTTTACACTCTCGATATCTCGATTTCGGCTTTCCATCATTGGAAGAACAAAATCAATGAAGAAGTCACCGATTAAAAGGGATGCAGCTTTGTTGTAATAGCCAAGCTCAATCTTCGAGACACGCTCTCTGGCAATCTTGTCAAAAGTAGAAATGCTCATCTCAGGCCAATGTCCAATCACCTCATTAAAACGCTGACCTTTAAACGTCTTAGAGATGCCTAGAGAGATCGTATTGGCATAGAATGTTACTTGCTGGTACTTAACACCCTCACGTCGCTTAACAATAGGACTTTGTCCAGGTTTAGGGCGAGGGTGTGACTCAAAAATAGATGCGGTAAAAGGAATGGCACGACTAACCACAATTTACTCCTGTGCATAGAAAGTCAAAAACATGCAAAGGATTTTACGGATTAGCCGCGTATTATCTGGCAGTACAAAATGGCGATTTTCAAGTCACTAAACTTCCTTCTCGATGATATTTCGCAAATACCTCAATAATCGGTCATCGTTAAAGAGCTCTTCCGATTTCTCGTCGTCATCTTTCGACTCATAAGAAACCAAGAACTCGTCTATCAACTCATAAACAAAATCAAATAGCGCATTCACATCCCGCTTAGCCTGTTTTAACAGCGTTGTATTTCTGTTTTTATAGTCACCACACCCCGCAGCTAAATGTTTATAGCGCTCATCAACATACTGCTTTCTATCTTGAGGGGTAAACGCGTCCAAACATAGCCGTCTCACGGTTTCCTTTGAGATTGGAAGGTGATATTTACCCATTTCCGATACCACCTTAGACACCAACTCCCGAACTTTACCTTGAAACTCCATAGCTTCTTTCTGTATAGACGACTTCTTAGTCACAGTTCTTCTAATCTCGGACACCTTTGCCGCTTTGTTTTCAGCGTCAGCTTTAAGCTTTAGTAACGGAGAAAGCGTCTTTTCACCGGAGAACTTTCGGCGACTTAAGGACATCATTTCGACAATTATTTCTACTTCAGATAAAAGAGCATAAACCTCGGACAGAATGCCTTTAAGCTCAGCCGAAAGACCATCAACTTCAGACAAAGAGTCTCTAACCTTAGTCGAAATCTCATCAACTTCAGATAATGTAATAATATTATCTTCGACAATTTTTTTAGTAGTTTTTAACTTATGGTGCGCTAGGGCTGGAAACAAAAGTTCAGGTAGATGAGGATCTTTTAGGAGCCTGTCATCAAAATCAGGGTATAACTCCGGAACAATCATCGACAAATACAGCGCTTGTACATCTGTATAACCCGCAGATTGTTTAGGTGACGGCAAACCGATACTAGAGCAAAAATCATCATCAACAAACTCGGCGGCATTACATCGAACGTCTTCTATAGCTGCTTTGACGTAATGCCAGACTCCACTACCAGCTAAAACGGTTTCTCGACCATTAATCAATGTGCTCTCTGTTTCAAATGCGCTAGCGTGATACTTCAATCCTTTCTCATCTAAAAGCGCTTTTAACTGTAACTCACAAGCTTTGATTCGCTTCTTAAGAACATTAATTTCTTTCTTTTTTCTAGACATTGTTTTAGGCAGGTTCACAACACAACGACTGATAATCCTATCATAAGTCTTGGATATGTTAGTCCGTGTTATTTACTCCCCAACGGACTAAATGAACACAGAGGAAAAAGCCCAACGAGATAAAGGAAAACCACTTTCCATCAGTTACGATAAAGAAAAAAGTAGAGGCGATTGCGCCTCTACTTTTTCACTAGATAACATCTAGCTCATCCAATGCCCCTCCGATTAATGCACCTGCGACAAACCCGATCGCCCCGCCAATCACGACGCCCTGGGGACCATAGCGGGTACCGAGTGTGGCACCGTACTTCGCGAATCGAACACCTGTTGACGAGCTAGGCTTAAACCAGCGCTGTTGAGGGTTAGTGTGAAAATGTGTTTTCGTCATAATGTTTTCCTTTTCTATAGATACAGAAAAGGGCGATACCTTTCGATACCGCCCTTGTTGATAAGCCTAATTTAGTGATGGGACTTAATCATCGTCATCATCAGCCATGAAGTCGCCGCCGAGCCAACCATCGTCGCCCGGTTCCATATCGAAGTCCTGACTGAAGCCAGAATCTTCTGTACCATCATCATAGTCACCTTGGTCTTCTGTCCAACCGCCCATATGAACGCTCCTTCTTAACTGTAATCCATCGCGCCACACGTATCGCATGACCCGCCCTTGGTAACCCAACCTGGACAACCTAAAGAGCGGCATGAATAACCTGATGCCATAAGTGGCTTAATGAGTGTCACTTTCATTATAGTTTCCTTTAATTGACGTTGTAGTAAATCTACGTTGTGTAGTATCCCACTGAGCTCGGACAGGGTATGTCCAAGACCGCAGAGTGAGTGTGAAAATAGTCATCGTCATTGCCCTGCCTTATCCAATGAAAGCTATGCCAAATCTCAGTGCGCGACGGTTTGAAACATTTAAAAATGTTTTGCCCTCAACCTGTCCAAGGGAAACCGTACGCTAGTAGCATGAGCGATAAGAGTGAAAAGCTAGCTTTAAGGCTAGGTGACATATTGACGAGATTGTTTATGGGAGAAGTGCTCTCCCCTGAGCAGTTGGTAGCGGACTATCAGGTAAGCGAGAAAACCCTGAGACGCGATTTCAATGAAAGGCTAGTCAACGCTCCGATTATCCGCACTAATGAGGGTTATCGGTTAGATCCGGTAACTCGAAATAATGGTAATGCGAATACCAACAAGGTACTGCACGATACGGGTTTGTCCGCGCTACTACCTAATCACTACAAGTTCAACGGTCACACTCCCGTTCTGTTTAAGAACCCACGCTCCGAACCCATGGAGAAGTTCGATGCGCTGTTTAGACAGTTGACCGAAGTTATTACCACTCACTCTGTTATTGACCTTATTTACAATGGCAAAACGTTTGAATCTGTCCATCCATATCGTTTGGTAAATGACCGTGGTATCTGGTTCCTCGCTGCGACCTACTGTGACCAGCTACATTCGTACCGATTACCGAATATTTCACGGATTCACCGCCGGGAAGATAAATACAAACCGAATCAAAAGGTCCACGAGGAGATACATAAACAAGGGATGGAGTGGCTAACTCCGGATGATGCTGAGGTGCTTGTACAGGTTGATAGGGAAGTAGCTCCACGCTTTCTTGAAGGTATGATTCTTCCCCACCAGCAGCTATTGAAAGAACTGAGCGACGGTAGTTTGTTGGTTAGCAGTCGAGTATCAAGATTGAGCGATATCTTGCCCTTGTTGAAGTCCTGGATGCCTCAAGTCGAGGTTCTCTCCCCTGTCAGTCTCAAGCTTGAACTTATACGCGACCTCCACGCCACATTGGATCGTTACAAGTAGAAGACACGCTTCAGATAACCATACCCGATCAGCTTACTGAGCAATTAGGTCATGATGATCCAAATGCTTTACTTGCTGTACGTAAGTATTGTGTCATGACGTTGCCACGTTAATTAATGACGCCCTAGCGTTCCCTCTAGAAACACAGCTACATGACAACAAAGAACACCGACATAATGTCGTTTCACTGCACCACTACAGCCCCTCCTAACCATCAACTTGCCACTATGTACCGATTTTGAGCTTACCTATGTGGGGTAAGCGAAAGAGACGATTTAGCGAAGCCTCAAACCGATACCACGCAAGGGAAAACTCAAAATGATGCCGTTTTTGGTCGTTAATTAGAAAACACTAAAATAATTCCGAAGGAAGCTGTAATTTAATAGGGGTATAACCATGATGTCTGATGCACGAACTCTGCTCCAAATCACTCAGTCCAGTCCGTATTTTTACCTAGTTGATATCGCTAACTTGTTAAGCTTCACCGCCGTTGGCTATCTACTAGGTATGATGACTGGATAAACAGAGCCATGAATTGAACTTGTCACCATAGATTCCGGTGACAAGTTCCTTTTGTTACATCTAGCCTGTTTTAACTAGCTCCTGAAAATAGGTGAAAAATTTGAGTAAAAATTCATTTGTGTCAATCCATTCACGAATATCGTTATAAATCTATCAGTTAGCCTAGTTTTTTATAAGTTAAGCATGTTTAATCCGCGTATCGAAACTAAAACAAAACAGGTACAAGAACATGTCTATTCCATTCAATAAAGCAGATTGGTTACACAATAGCTGTCAAAGTGAAAAAATCGCCAAATGTGCAGCAGCAGCTCATGCACATGAAGCGATTACTACTATCGCCGCCTTCCATGCTGACGAAGACCATTACACAATAGAAGCAGGTGCTGAATACCTAGAAAGCTATGAAGGTCAAGAAGTATTGTTTCTAGAGTTCAAAGCGTATAGTGATTGTGAACATTCTCGCTCTATCGCCATCATCTACGAGAAAGAAGATCTAGTGATGCACTGTGTTGAGTTTTCATTTGGAGGCGAGGATGAGGATAAAGAGGAATACTTTGAGCCAGTTTCTCCAATGACTGTTAATGGGTTCTTCAGTTATCTGAACACCTTGCCGAATATCAAGAAGCATGTACTACTTTCGAGTCTAAATGAAAAAGAGCAACAATCTTTGAGCATGCTAGAGGAACTATCTCAATAGATTTTCTCATATCAACGTAACCATAAGCACTACCTAAGAACATCAAACTAGGTTATCCCAAATGGCAACGTTGAAAATGACCAAGTTTTCGCTCCGACCTGTAAACATAAGATTAAGGTGCGCTCTTGGCGCTGTAATTAGAACAGATGACTATGGAAAATCTCATGGAAACTCGTTCTCAATACCCCTATACGTTACGCGCTATAGCAAAACCTAAACATCAGCTCCCATTGCTTCGACATAGCAATGGGAGCTTTTAATAACAAAACACCAGTGTAAACCAACCAAACTCGTTAAAATTAACGCTCCCTTCCATGGTGTTTTCACCGTTCATTGCAATCCAGCAACTCAATCCCCTCTGAATCCCGAAGGCAACGGATTGGGTAAACGTTGCTAAAACTTGCCCCAATGAAAAAGGCTTTCCATCACACCATGATTAACATGGAGCAATGGGAAGCCTTAGTTTCACTAGGAAGTGAGTCGACTATTTTATGGTACATACATGGTGCTTTCTACTTGGTTTGTTGCCGATGGACTAATCCACAGTGACTTTTATCTCATCGAACACGCCCATTTCCACGTAGCTGAGAAAGTTGGATTCCCACATCGAGTAGAACTCCATTACCTCACTACTTGTTATCGGCAGTTCTGGAACATAGGAAAAACTCGCCGTCCCAGATGAGAAGTTAAAATCCACCTCTTTAACCAGTTCGGGATAAGGACCACTGCAATACGCAAAGTCAGTGATGTAATCAAATATCCACTGGTCGTAGAGGCGGACAAGCCTGATTTCAACGGGGTGCCAACCGCCGTTTTCCGAACTGTAGGATGAATCTCGGAAGTTGATCACAACCGATTGGATCATGGGTGTCCATTTACCTGATTCGCTGATCGCTCGGTTTAAAGCATCTTGAAGATCGACACTGACAGGCAGCAGTAATCGCTCAACGTCAAAAGTTAAGTTCATAATAAAATCTCTTTTAGTTTGTTAGGGAAGCACTCTTGCTAAGTGCTCAGTATGAAAGCCAGAATTGGCTTAGTGGGTAAGAATTGATGTGCTTTTGGGGTTATTTAGCTTTGGGGTCAGCGTCAACTAATGACAGCAACTCATCACGACGTTGCTCGTAGTCAGGCGCTAGAACGTGGAGGAAGACTGATTTCTCCGACTGGATGATAAGACCAAGCCCCCTGCAACAAGCAGCCATAAAACCAGCGTTATTTGCTGACTGCCCGGAAAAGACACACTTCATCACAGAGCTCTTGAACGGCTTATCACCCTGCACATCTAGTACAGCGGTGATATCTTTAAGCGGGATCCATTCCTTGCTGTGTAGACCACCACCCTGATTTCCAGACATACGAATATAGAGCTCGTTTTCTTCATCATGAATGGCGATTTCATAGAACACATGGTTCTCTGTTTTCGGTGATAGCTTTTTAGCTTTGCCCTCGCGCACTATATGAGTGAAATGGTCTACTGGTTGATCGTCAGTGACCGTGACTTGTTCATTACCCTCTACAATTTCAGGTTGAACCGTTTCTTGTTTATTGCTTGGTTTACGTGCCATAGGACACCTCCTTTAAGATGGAATTGTTCAGGTTTAATTGGGTTTTAAGATTCAGCTTGATCAGCTAACTTGGCGACAGGGAACGTTGGACTGTTCATTGGAGCGCAGCAGTACACACCACCACCTTCCATGGTCACTATGGCGACTGCTAGAAGCCAAGGACAGTCAGGAGAGTTAAGAATTAGCACCCACTCGCTAAAGTTACTAAGAAACCTTAGAAAATGCTGGTCTTCCTCAGATTCTTCACTCAAGGTTTCGTCGGTATCGGACTCCTCAATCAAGTACAAGGTCGTACCGACTTCATCCCAGAATGCTTTTGTGTTTTCTTCATCACCGAATGGCTCAATCAAGTGTTCGAGCAGTTTTGCTTTCACACCATCAGGCATTGGCAGTGATTGAATGTCTTCAAACTTGTTTACTGTTTTCATTTCTAATCTCCGTTTAATAATGAAAAAGCCCCTGTTTAGCGATGAGCTAAACAGGGGCTTTTCTAATGTCATTTCCAAATTAACTGGTTAAACCTAACTTCTTCATTCCCAAAGTATCTCTGGCTTCGCAGTCACCATATCCGACAAACGAGAGCCAATCTCCCTCCGACGCCCTACAGTCAATTTTGAGTAGCGCCTTGTTGATGAAAGGTCAGCGTGATTCAACTGCTTGGCTATGTCGTGTAACGAGACTCCTTGTGACGCCAAAAGCGACCCAACTGTATGGCGAGCACTGTGCAGGGTTAGATTCGCTTTATCACCGGGTATGTCGGGCAGTCCCATCTTAGCTTTGATAGCCTTGAAAGCATGCCTAGGTTGCCCTACTGGTTTACCCTTTTTGCGTCCAGGAAAGAGATACGGATTATTCGCCACATGAGGCACCGACCTCAAAATATCAAGCATGTAGTCACTTAGGAATAAAACGTGACTAGTACCGTTTTTCGTATGTGGAATAGTGAGTGTTTTCTCCTCCCAATTCACATCGGATTTCAAGCGCAAACGCAGTTCCTTATCCCTCGCACCAGTCAAAAACAACAAAGCTAGGTACGCGCCAATACTTTTGTCTTCATGGTTCAGAGCGTGACCTATAAACTCCTTTAGCTGTGATTCGGACAAGTACCCAGTTCGCACGTTATCTTCTTTCAACAAGCTCACCTTGTCAGCAATGAGCGGCGCGTCCATCAACTTGTATGCTTGACGATTGATCGTTTTGAGCAGGGCTAGAACACGGTTTATCGAAGCAGGAGCATACGGTTTCCCCTTAATCGTAACGGCGTTTTGCATCTCCATTTGGACTTTGATGATATCGGCGGCGGTTAGGTCATGAATGGATATGTGATGTATCGACTTTGCCAAACGAAATCGAGCGGCGTCATCCTTCCAACTACGTTTCTGTTTAGCCAATGGCAGGTAAACTTCATCAAAGAACCGTTCCAGAGTCATCGTCTTCTCGGTAGTCTGATTGTCACGCTCAAGCTTTGGATCAATACCTTCAATAATTTGCTGGCGATACTCTTTGGCTGTTTTGCGCAGTGTGGCGAGGTCAGTTTCAGGGTGCTTACCAAGACCAATAGATGCCTTCTTACCTGTTACCGGACTGGTATAACGCAGTAGGAAGCGTTTCCCTCCAGACTTACCCACTAAGCAGCGAACACCAGTAGGTAAGCCACTGTCTTTCATAGCAGATAAATTAACTTCGTAATCGGTAGATTTAGCGTTAGCCGGATTGGGTTTCAGGTTGTTGAGGAAAGTGGTAGTGAGTCGTTGTGATTTGCTCATTCAAACCTCCATTAACTAGATATTCTATTAGTTAATATGTGTTTGAATGGATGACTGTTACGGCTAGCAGTAGAAGTATTGGTTACTCATGACACAAAATAAGGAGAGAGGATAAAATCTCTCTACCTCATCAAAATTGATCCTCTCCATCTTTGTTATGAATTTTTCTATATACCTCATTAATGTAAGTAACATTTATCAAAATAACATATATAATGGCGGACAACTGAAGAATACCTAAGGATAATAAGACAGAAACTCCAGCAAAAATAAAATCCTTTTCCAAGGTGGCAGGAAGGAGAATTTTAACCATTTGAAAAAACAATATACAAGACATTACCGAAGCAGATAAGATCAAAACTCCAATCAACCCTTCTAATCGCTTTGTACTTTCACCAAACTCACCCGATGTTACCTTGTTATAGCGTGAAGTAATTGAATCAACAAAAGTAGTATATGTAGATGAGACCCACAAGCCAACAATAGCAAAAATCATAGCAGACGAATTCAATAAAATAGATATATAATCTTTTACATCTGAATAACTCACCTCCACACCGTTCAACTTAATGAGCATAAAGAGTGTTATTGTAATAATGACAAAAAATGTCATAAACAAAAAAAACTTATCCTTAAATGAAAATTTCATCTTAACCGACCTTTGATACATCATCTTTATATGATTCGGAACCATTTGCATCTGAAACTAACTCAGAAGTATCTAGATCACACTCAGAAGTATCTGCGTCATCATTTATATTATTAGGAACATCTGTGTCATCATTAATTTTGCTCAACAAATCTTCCCGCACATGAGAAACAGAATTCATAATCTGAACAGCTGAATACGTATCTTTATCAATAGGCTTTTGATTCATATAAATTTCACTTTTTAATATATACTCATCAAGCCACCTAGTCTTATTACTCCTTCCATCAATTTTTATACCAACATTTTCCCAGCCTGTTGAGCTGATGTTAGCTTGTGTATATTCATTAAATATCTTATCTAGCTCTTGATATGTAGGTTTATCTTCAACAATGACTTCATACTCTTTGTACTTTTTAATTTTACCATCTTGAGAGTTATCCACACTAAATCCTATTTTCTTTAGCATGTTATCCATAATACCAGCAAAAAGTCGCTTATCCTCAGTAGTAGAAGATAATATAGAACGGAATACAAAGTGAGTAATTCTATCTTGCACTTTACTTAAATCTTCAAAATTAGTTCGTTGCTTTGATAACTTAGCCAAAAACTTAAACTGAAATGAATAGTTTATTTCCTTATTTTCTTTCTTTCCTTTTTTCTCTTCGGAACCACTGTAAAGCATTCGTTTAACAACTACCGACTTAGTACCATCAGCCTTTTCACGAACTGTTTCTATCACCTTACCAACATATTTATCACAGCGATATTTAACCCACTCTCTTATATACTGAGAAAGGCCATTGATATCACAAACAGAGTCACGAAACCGAATAGAGGCAACCTTGTTCTTCGAAGGGATGAACCAGTAATACATGACCTGACCCCAAGCAACCTCATTTGCATTAATGCCATCAGCAGAGGTTATTGTATCGTTAGTATTTCCCCCTATAGCAGAATCGTACTTAACCCCTTTTACACCTCCGTTTTCAGCGCCAACAGATTTGATCAAAACGAGAAAAAAATCCCCCGTATCTTCATCTAAATAGAAGCTCTGACAGTATATTTTATTGAAGGAACTTCCACTTTCACCCCAAGGAACTGTATTTTGGAATTTTTTCCCTATAAGCCAACTATTCAAACGAAGTAGCAAATCATCTACATCTACATCTACTGGCTCTCCATCCTTGTTTTTTCTTAAGCGGTAAAAGCCAAACTTCTCGACGTCAAAAAAAGTAATCACGCCTCGTTCTTTAGAATCCGACACTCTGTAACCCATATCCTATGCAACTGAATGATTTAAGATAACAGAAACCTACAGATGAAGAAAATGATTGGTTCACATGGCGCTGACTAAATATTAAGAAGTACGAGACTGATCCTATCCTCGTCGAATAAAGCCTGATCCCTTTGAACAAGCCAAACTGTGATTGATTGTAGCTGTATTACCCCAACGCCCTTCCAACACACACCGCAAAACCGCCTAACTCAAACTGGCTTTTCGACTATCCATCGAAACGATCAGAAACCACATAGCAGCCAAACCAGAAGCGCATAGCACCGTAAAGTCACCATGGTCGTACCATGGTTCTGCTAGCTTAGAGCTCTTGGTAATACTGGCTTGTACGACGGCGGCTTTTTGCATTTGTTGGATTTACTGGGATTCCCTTGCGCACAGAATCGTCATGCGATGAACCATATATGGACCATGGGCGAAATTTTAAGGAGGATAAAGAGAGCCTATTGGAGCGAAAAAAGAGGCGATAGCAGGAAAGGAATTTTGAGATAAGCACCTGAAAAATCGAATATTTACAAACGCCTAAAACGACGAAAGGCCGCTATAAAAGCGACCTTTCTATGTATGGTGCCGGTAGGCGGACTCGAACCGCCACGCCCGAAGGCAACGGATTTTGAATCCGTCGTGTATACCAATTTCACCACACCGGCATCTTTGGGCTA
>NZ_JAWOVM010000054.1:0-30806 GCF_033339895.1 Vibrio sp. 1751 | reverse complement strand
CATTACATAAAGTAATGTTTGAATTGACTGTGCTGAATCCGAAGATTCAATGGTCACTTCGTTTCATTGAAACCTAATTTGATACCGAGGTATCTAATTGGATTATCATCAACGAGTGCCCACACAGATTGATAGGTTCTTATTTTTAAAGAGCTTTTCTAACATTTTCAGCAACTTAGTTGCTCGTCGTTAGGGGTGCGTATCTTACTTCACACCGTGAGAGAGTCAAGCATTTTTTTCAAATTTCTTTTCTCTCAATTCCGACTCGCTGTGTGACTTTCGTCTCACTCCGTGTCGGTGGATGCGCAGTATAGGGAGTTGAGAAATTAGTACAAGCGTTTTTTGCAAAAAAACTCTCAACCGAACAAATAACGAGCATTCTGCATAGATACTCAACGATCTTGTCTAATATTTCGGGTTGCAGAGGATCTTTTCATGATGAAACACCTGACTTCTGCATTAAAAGATCGCCGATTTCTTTGTGATTTTGATTGCTGATCTTATCTCTCTTGGTTCTTTTTTCTCTTTCTATCTATATAAAGACGAAAAAAGAGCAGAACGATGACGAACTGCTCTTTTGGTCTTTGCTTTTTATTTGGGGTACTTCAGGTGAAGTCTTGGAAAAGTGTTTCTTCTATATAGAAGAAAAGATCAGAGCATCCTTGCCCTTCTCTTTACGACAGATTAGTTAGGGGTATATCTAAATGTCGTTATTGTTCGATGACGCATTGAGCTCGTAAGAGTGGAGCATGCTTGCATTCCCAATGGCGTCATCTTCGAGAGGAACTTAGTTCTTCAATACTTTTACGGTGTAGCTACCATCTTTTTGTTGGTATAGACCGTGGATGTCGGTTTCGAAACCTGGGTAATGCGCACCGATCTCACAAAGCATCTCTAGGAAGTCCAGCACAGGGCGAGACTCTTGAGTCACCATTTCACCAGGAAGTACTAGTGGCACACCTGGAGGGTAAGGAAGGATCATGTTCGCACTTACGCGGCCAACCATTTCTTCCAGTTTGATTTCTTCTACGTTACCGCGAAGCTCTTCTTGCCATGCTGCGTGTGGTGTTACTTTCATTTCTGGAAGTACATCGAACGCTTTGTACATTAGCTCTGGTAGGTTGTATTTCTTAGTTAGGTCATGAATTGCTTGTGCTAGTTCTTGAACGCGCATGCCTTCATAGAAGCTTGGGTCTTCGTTGTATAGCGAAGGTAGGAAGCTCTTGATGGTTAGGTTCAAGTCGTAGCCACGTTTAAATTCAGTTAGACCGCGTAGCAATTGCATTGCTTTTGATTTGTCGATACCGATTGAGAATAGGAACAACAAGTTGTATGGACCTGTTTTCTCTACCACGATGCCGCGCTCGTCTAGGAATTTAGCCACCAGCGAAGCAGGAATACCTGATTCTTCTAGTTCGCCTTCTTTATTCATCCCAGGAGTCAGTAGCGTTACTTTGATTGGATCAAGATACATGTGGTTGTCATCCATGTTCTTGAAGCCGTGCCATGTGTCGCTAGGGTCTAGTTTCCAACATTCCGTGGTATCGATGTTTTCTGGTTGCCACACATCGAAGAACCAGCTGTCACTTTCTGCTTCTAGACGTTTGATCTCTTTACGGAAGCGGATTGCGCGATCGATAGAGTCTTGCATCAACTTCTTACCAGTGTTGCCGCGCATCATTGCCGCTGCAGTTTCAGTAGAAGCAACAATGCCGTACTGAGGTGAAGTTGAAGTGTGCATCATGAATGCTTCGTTGAAAGATTCTTTATCAAAGTCACCTTTCACGTGAATCATTGAAGCTTGTGAGAACGCTGCCAACAGTTTGTGTGTTGATTGTGTTTCGTAGAACACTTTGCCTGGCATCGCTTCACCACTCATACCACATTTACCTTCGTAAATTGGGTTGAAGTTAGTGTAAGGCACCCAAGCACTGTCGAAGTGGATGTGTTTACAATCTAGCGACTCTTTGATGAATTGCGTGTTGTACAACAGACCATCGTAAGTTGAGTTAGTCACTACTGCGTAAGTTGGTGCTGTTGCACCTGGTGTTTTCGCCACTTTCTCTGCGATTACATCGCGGCTGAATTCGCTTTGTGGGATACCACCAAGGATGCCGTATGCGTTACGAGTTGGACGGAAGTAGATTGGTGTCACGTCGCTCATCATCATTAGGTGAGTCAGAGATTTGTGACAGTTACGGTCAATCAGTACTGTGCTGCCCGCAGGTGCTGAGTACATACCAACGATTTTGTTCGATGTAGACGTACCGTTAGTTACGATGTACGAGCTGTCTGCATTGAATGTGCGTGCGATGTATTCTTCTGCATCTTTATGTGGACCTGAGTGGTCTAGTAGAGAACCTAGCTCAGGCATTGAGATTGATACATCCGCTTTGAATGTGTTTGGACCGTAAAAATCGTAGAAGATGCTACCAGCAGGGCTTTTCTGGAATGCAGTACCGCCCATGTGACCTGGAGTACAGAAGGTGTATTTACCTTCTTCTACGTATTTGAATAACGCTTTAGTGAATGGAGGCATGATGGCATCTTTGTATGCCTCAGTCGCTTGGTTGATTTTGATAGCGATGTCGTCAGCCATACCTAAAGCGTACTCGAAGAAGCTCACGTTTAGACGTAGGTCTGTTAGTGAAATGTCTAGAGTAGACTGTTCGTTAGCAAATGCGTGAACAGGCAGTTTTTCGTTGATTTGGCTGATACGTTCACATAGCTCTAGTGAGTATTTATCCCAGTCGAACAGCACACCGCAAATGCGTGGGTTCATCTCAATCATTTTGATCAAGTCTTTATCATCTACTGGGTAAACCACTTCGTAGCCCGCTTTCTCAAGAGCAGCGTGAAGTTGACGAACTGGCTCTTCTTTAAAGAACACACCCATGTGGTTCAAGATAGCGAATATATTCATTTGGACATCTCCAAGGCGAATGAGGGCGCTCTTTGCCATTTACAGGCAATGAGTAAGGTGAGCGCCGCGTGAATTTGGGTTTTATGGGCTGGCACCGTAGTGCCAGCGTTTTGGGGATTAGTTGCTTGCTTGGGCAGGCATGTCTTCAGCGTGCATTTTCACGTACTGAGCAAGACCTGCTTTTTTGCTGTAGAACATCAAGATAACTAGAGACACGATGAAGGTTGCTGTTAGCGTACCGCCCTCTGCACCTGCTAGTGCGATGAAGCAGAACAGACAAGCCACACCAGAGAACAGCATTACGAAGCCGTTGCGTGTTGTCATACCTTCGAAGCGAATCAAGTTAATGCTTGAGTAGAAGTAAGGCAGCATTGTTAGTAGAACTGCGTCAGTCGTTAGCTGGTTGAACAGGTCTGATGCGTGTGCTGTTTTAGAGCTGAAGAACATCAGTACAACCATCAGTGCAGTCATCTTGATTGACGCAAGGATTAGACCTTTCTTAGGCACACCGTTTTTGTCAGTTTCGCCGTAGATTTTAGGGAAGTTGCCATCGCTTGCTGCACGTTTACCAGCCTCGCCCACCAGCATCATCCAAGAACCTAGCGAAGTGAAACATGCTAGTGCTGTGAATGCTGATACGAATGGTGCAGTCCAGCTACCGAATAGCTCAGTGGTTGCCAATGCAAATGGCGCACCTGATGCCGCAACTTCTGACGCTGGGAACATGCCGCTGATCATTTGAGTTGATAGGATGTAAATCACACCTGCGATACCAGTACCTAACATAGTTGCTAGTGGTACAGTACGTTTAGGGTTTTCTACCATACCCGTCGATACCGCTGCTGATTCCACACCTACGAATGACCATAGACAGATAAGAACCGCTGTTACTACCGCGTGGCTGTCAGTGCCTGCTGATACGTTCCAGTTTTGGCTGTAAAGCGCAGTATCGAAGTGCGTCCAACCAAATGCAGCTGTACCAACAACTGGGATAAGGATAAGAACTAAACCAAGCGTACATAGACGGCTTACCCAGCTACCACCAAGTAGGTTGACGAAAGTGAAGATCCATACCGATGCAATCGTCGCAATACCTGCTGGAATTGGGTTATTAAGCACAGGGAAGAATACTGAAAGGTAAGAAACACCTGTAATGGCAATAGCCAGGTTACCAATCCAGTTCGCGTGGTAATAAAGAACGCCCGTTTGGAAACCAAATACCGGAGACACTTCGCCAGCATAAGCGATAGGACCACCTTCTTGTGGGTTTTTGGTTGCCAGACGAGCGTAAACGAACGCCAGACTCAGTGCACCGACCAAACAGATCAGCCAACTGAAGATTGAAACAGAGCCTACAGAGGCAAGACTAGAAGGTAATAGTGCAATACCACTACCCATCATGTTACCGGCTACGACACCCGTACAGGCAATAAGGCCGATTTTTTTCGCATTCGATGACATAACATCTCCAAATCTATTCTACTCGAGTCAACATGACTCAAACTGAATGGTTATTAGCGAGATGCTATGAGGAGGAACCTTCTCGACCTCGCTAAATTTCGAAGTGAAGACTACGCCCAAAAATCGGGAAAAAAATAAACTTGGTGTTATCAATAAAATGATTAGTTCATCAACATCAAGTTGAGATAAACATGATAAACACAAAAACATAAAACTATATTATTCATACAGTTACAAGAAAAACATCAAACCTTCTACCGATAGATAAACTCTCATCAACTCGTTGGTCATCGCGATAAAAGTTATCAACCTCTATCAACTTCCCCATCCCGAAGGGTTAATTCCCTGAAGTGTTGATTCCATAAATCTCTCCCTGATCGCACTTCTTGACCCAAGTCAATATTCATCTCGCATGCAAGAAGGCACCAAAATCATTCTCGCCACATAACTCATCCAGACACTTCATACAATCAATAGAGATAGAGATAGAAATAGAGATAGAGATAGAGAAGCAAACCGGGTATGTATTCCCGTTGCAAGCTTGCGTTGTTAGCTCCTTCGTAAGTCATTGCCCCACCGCCCCACCCTTTTCACTTTTCGACAGCGACAAAAAAGCCCCTCATCAAAATGAGGGGCTAGCATTAGACTGACGTTGAGTCCGAGAGAATTAAAGCATTCGAACGACAGAAGGGTGAACGGCGCGATACATGGCGTAATCAATCGCCTTCATGTTACTTGGGAAGACCAAGTTTTCGCACAGCAGGTACGTCTCAACCGACGTATCAATATAGAAAGCTTCACTGTAAGACTCACTGGCTAAATCCAGATCACCATCCAATTCGGCGTGCTTACCGCGAATCACATAGGAAAGCACTGAATCACGTAACCTCAATGCCTGTCCGAGATGCCGCTTGGCTAACGCCATGTCACCAATGATGGTTTCGTGCAGTGCTAAAGCTTCATAAATTCGCGGTTGAATTGGCCCCACCATCATTTTCACATTAGTCTCTAGTGCTTCACTGAGCTGCTGCATTCGCCCTTTCTTCAACTCCTGTGAGAAATCAAGTGCCTTTTGTACATGGTAAGCAATCAACAACTCAGCTTGAACGTAAGCATTATCCGGCTCGATTTCTAAAATGTTTTCCATCAAGTCGATACCTTGGCGGAATTGTTTAGTATCAGAGACATTAAGGTAATGGTTAGCCTGAACAAACAACTCCAACGCGTCGGGATTCATTGGCATTCCCGCCACCAGCATCGTAGATTTCAATTTGGCATCCGACACTTTCAGCACTTGCATCAAATCCAACGACGCTTGTTGAAGCACTGTCTTTAAATGACTACTGGTTAACGCGTATTGACGACTAAACAACACTTTCTCAGATGAGTTATTGCGATATTCCACCTCTAAAAAGCTGCCACCGTCATTCTCACGAACTCTCACCACAACCGATTTACCAGGCACAATGCCAGAAGTAAACGACGCCTTCTTTAGCATGACTCGGTAATCACTGACTTGAGCAATGTCGGACATCAACTTTTGGGCGAATCCGTCTGCCAAATCGTAGCTTAATCCTTCATTCGTAAAATTATCTTGAAACTTGAACTCAATCAGATGGGTATCGATGGCTTGGGTAATACGCACTTCCGACTGCTTGTAGGTAAACACGCCCATCACTACGACCAACATACTGATCCAGATGAAGTTCATAATTCCCAATCGCCAAGGGCTGATTTTGTTTTTGCTCTGAGGTGCTTTTTTCTCTTTTGACATCTCGCAGACTGCGCGAGTTAGAGGACCGGCAGGAAAGGTAACGGCTGGTGCTATAGGTAGACAATCCTCTTCCGATTCTTCAACAGAAGGTAGGATCTCTTCATTTTGCCGACTTGTGACAAACTCTTCATGCGTCATAGTAACCACGTTCGCTACCAGCTTATAGCCACGCTTGGGCACCGTGATAACGTAGTTGGTATTTTCCTCTCGACCGTCACGTAGTAGCTTACGCAACTCAAAGATGGATTGAGTCACCACTTGATCGGTCACAATCGCTCCAGCCCAAACGTACTGAATCAATTCCTCGCGGTTGAACACCTCATTCGCATGCTCCGCTAAGAAGTGCAAAAGATTAATTAAGCGTGGCTCAACAGTAACTTCCCTATCTTGTCGATACAGCTTATTTTCATCCACGCTCAAAACCCAGTCATTGATTTGAAAATAGACTCCAACCATGTATGAAAACTCTCGTATCTACAGACAGCGTTACGCTAGGAATCAGACAATGGTCGATTCCTACAAGTAACTAAAGGCAAGATTATAGGTGGGAAAGCAGCGTGTACCTAGAAAAGCAAGTCGCCAAAAATGCAAACTTAAGTTAAGTGATGCAAGAATGAGACTACTCAAGTGCTGCGAGGATAGAGCAATGTGTGGCGTCATCGTCTGTATGACCACAACAAGCATCATTAATCTTCTTCAAAGCTCGGCGAATTTTCGTCAGCTCGTTAATTTTCCCATCAATCAGCTCTAACTTAGCAGAAGTAATGGCTTTTACCTCTGCACAGCTGTGTTCTGTCGCTTCTAACTTAATTTCTAACAGGTCTTTAATTTCATCCAGACTCAAGCCAAGATCTTTACCTTTGAGGATAAAGTGCACCTGCTTTTGATTCTCTTCATCATACAAGCGGTAGCCTGACTCACTTCGTCCTGCGGGTTTTATTAGCGCGTTTTTCTCGTAGAAACGCAATGTATCGGCAGTCACACCACAACGTTTTGCCAGTTCACCTATCTGAAACATAACTTTCCCTATTAACTATCTCGTTACTTTTAAAGCTAAAGAACGACTTTTTTGCAATTATTTTTGAGATGCCAAACGATTGCGCGAGCTTTTTTGTAATAAATTGGTTAGAATACGCGCCATCAAATGTGGAGACTGTTTTCTAACCAGAAAACACCCTGCAAAGGTCTTTACCAAAACTGGCCAATATTTTACCCCAAGAGGTAAAAACAAGTTCATTTTTGGCAAACATCTTTAACTCCGTGAATTTGAGGAAAATGGAAGCATGAATAACGCTCGTCCTATTCGCCGTGCGCTTATCAGCGTATCAGACAAAACAGGTATTGTTGAGTTTGCGCAAGCTCTTGCTGAGCGCGGTGTCGATATCCTATCTACTGGTGGTACAGCTCGCCTACTTGCCGAACAAGGCATCGCCGTAACCGAAGTCTCTGACTACACTGGTTTCCCAGAAATGATGGACGGCCGCGTTAAAACGCTTCACCCAAAAGTTCACGGTGGTGTGCTTGGTCGTCGTGGCCAAGATGATGACGTGATGGAAAAGCACGGCATCAACCCTATCGATATGGTTGTCGTAAACCTATACCCATTCGCAGAAACCGTTGCCAAAGAAGGCTGTACACTAGCCGACGCGGTTGAAAACATCGATATCGGCGGCCCAACCATGGTTCGTTCTGCAGCGAAAAACCACAAAGACGTGACTATCGTTGTTAACGCAGGTGATTACGGCCGCGTAATTGCAGAGATGGACGCAAACGACAAATCTCTCACTCTCGAAACTCGCTTCGACCTTGCCATCGCTGCTTTTGAACACACTGCCGCTTACGATGGCATGATCGCAAACTACTTCGGCACTATGGTTCCATCTTACGGTGAGAACAAAGAAGGTGATGAAGAGTCTAAATTCCCACGTACTTTCAACCAACAGTTCGAGAAGAAACAAGACATGCGCTACGGTGAGAACAGCCACCAAGCAGCCGCATTCTACGTTGAAGCAAACCCACAAGAAGCATCTGTTTCTACTGCTCGCCAAATCCAAGGTAAAGCCCTTTCTTACAACAACATCGCAGACACGGACGCCGCACTTGAGTGTGTGAAAGAGTTCAACGAGCCAGCATGTGTGATCGTAAAACACGCGAACCCATGTGGTGTAGCGCTGGGTAAAGACATTCTAGAAGCATACAACCGCGCTTACCAAACTGACCCAACATCAGCGTTCGGCGGCATCATTGCATTCAACCAAGAGCTAGATGCTGAAACAGCAACCGCTATTGTTGAACGTCAATTCGTTGAGGTCATCATCGCTCCTTCCGTTTCTGCTGAAGCGATTGAAGTGGTTGCAGCGAAGAAGAACGTGCGTCTACTTGAATGTGGCGAATGGACAACGAAGACAACTGGCTTTGACGTGAAACGGGTGAATGGCGGTCTACTGGTTCAAGACCGTGACCAAGGCATGGTAAGCCTAGACGATCTAAAAGTGGTTTCTAAGCGCCAGCCAACAGAAGAAGAGCTGAAAGATGCCCTATTCTGCTGGAAAGTAGCGAAATACGTGAAATCTAACGCAATCGTTTACTCGAAAGGCGACATGACTATCGGTGTAGGTGCTGGCCAAATGAGCCGCGTTTACTCTGCGAAAATCGCAGGCATCAAAGCTGCAGACGAAGGTCTACAGGTTGAAGGTTGTGTAATGGCATCAGATGCATTCTTCCCATTCCGTGACGGTATCGACGCGGCTGCAGAAGCGGGCATCAAGTGTGTGATCCAACCAGGTGGTTCTATGCGTGATGACGAAGTTATCGCAGCGGCAGACGAACACGGCATGGCGATGATCTTTACCGGTATGCGTCACTTCCGCCACTAATCCTCTCGTCTTCACTGGGACGATAACTGCGTTGACGGCGTTCACTTATCCTAATCACATAGCATACTATGCTCATAGGAATAAGTTCACTTGTCGCCTTGTCCTCGTCCCATTGAATTAGAGAGGCCATACTCAGGTCTTTGCGAAATATCTGAGTTTGAGCAAACGGTATTTATAAGATTAAGGATTTTCATATGCGAGTTTTAATCATTGGTTCAGGCGGTCGTGAACATGCGCTAGGCTGGAAAGCAGCGCAAAACCCAAATGTTGAGACTATTTTCATTGCTCCAGGCAACGCAGGTACAGCACTAGAGCCAAAACTAGAGAACGTAAACATCGATGTAGAAGACATCGCTGGCCTTGTTGCTTTCGCCAAAGAGAAGGCGATTGAACTGACTATCGTTGGCCCAGAAGCACCGCTGGTTATTGGTGTGGTTGATGCGTTCCGCGAAGCGGGCTTACCAATCTTTGGTCCTACCCAAGCCGCAGCGCAACTTGAAGGCTCTAAAGCGTTTACCAAAGACTTCCTTGCTCGTCACCAAATTCCAACGGGTGCCTACGCGAATTTCACTGAAATCGAGCCTGCACTGGCTTACGTGCGTGAGCAAGGTGCACCGATCGTGGTGAAAGCCGACGGCCTTGCAGCTGGTAAAGGCGTGATTGTGGCAATGACGCTAGAAGAAGCTGAGGACGCAATCAAAGACATGCTAGCAGGCAACGCATTTGGTGATGCTGGTAGTCGTGTCGTTATCGAAGAGTTCCTAGATGGTGAAGAAGCAAGCTTCATCGTGATGGTGGATGGTGAGAACGTTCTGCCAATGGC
This sequence comes from Vibrio sp. 1751, assembly GCF_033339895.1. Taxonomy (NCBI): domain Bacteria; kingdom Pseudomonadati; phylum Pseudomonadota; class Gammaproteobacteria; order Vibrionales; family Vibrionaceae; genus Vibrio; species Vibrio sp. 1751. Next base: position 20,949 of record NZ_JAWOVM010000054.1, on the reverse strand, counting down.
CACCAGCCAAGACCACAAACGCGTAGGCGACAAAGATACTGGTCCTAACACCGGTGGCATGGGAGCATACTCTCCAGCTCCAGTGGTAACACAGGAAATCCACAACCGCATCATGGAAGAAGTGATTTACCCAACAGTACGTGGCATGGCCTCTGAAGGTAACCCTTACACTGGTTTCCTATACGCGGGTCTGATGATCGACAAAGACGGCACTCCGAAAGTAATCGAGTACAACTGCCGCTTCGGTGATCCTGAGACACAACCTATCATGATGCGCATGGAATCGGATCTTGTTGATCTGTGCCTAGCGGCAATCGACGAGAAACTGGATCAAGCGGAATCGAAGTGGGATCCACGAGCATCGATTGGTATCGTGCTAGCAGCCGGTGGTTATCCAGCAGCGTACAACAAAGGCGACGTTATTTCGGGTCTGCCACAAGTTGAAATTGAAGGCGAAAAAGTCTTCCATGCTGGTACAGATAACAAAGATGGCGACATCGTGACAAACGGTGGTCGTGTTCTTTGTGCAACCGCACTTGGCAACAGTGTATCAGAAGCGCAGCAGCGTGCTTACGAGCTTGCAAAACAGATCCGTTGGGATGGCATGTTCCATCGCAACGACATCGGCTACCGTGCAATTGCACGTGAGCAAGAAAAATAAAAACAACATGAGTTGGCTAAAAAACAAAAGGCGCACTCAGCGCCTTTTTTATTGTTCTTGTTCGACAGAATTCGAAGCAATGTTTATTCAGAGATCAACGTTGGCCGAGAAACACAATCAAAGTCATCGTCATTGAGCATCAACAGTTCATCGACCATTGCTTTGTTTCGTGACTGCTTGCCGACAAAAGCCACATAACTGTCTACCGATGAGAGACGCTCGATAATAAATTTTGGCAACGTCTGATTAAACTCGAGCGTCGAGAACACCTTACCTTTGCAGGTTTCAAACGATTGACCATTCCAATAACCTTGAATAAGGCTCTGATTGTTACGAGACTGCGCCTTAACCGATGCCACTACGTCATTCGCTTCTGCTTTGTAGCGCTCTAATTGGTCATGCTGAAGTGGTAAGACTTTACGGTTAACACGATATTTTTGGTAAACCGCTTCGCCATCTTTATTGAAACGGATGTGGATTTGAAAAGGCACCAACTCTTGTTTGGTATCAACTTGCTCGCCTTTTCGAATCAACTCTCGCAACTCACCTTCATCCCAGCGATAATCACTCTGGAACCAACCATTGTCCACCATAGTCACATAATCAGCCGCCGTACTCACACGAGTGAGTTTCTCTGTCATCCAGTACAAGCTGCTAGCATCTCCCGCAACTTTACCACCAGAAAAATGCGTGAATTGTTCTAAATTAGGAGTTTCAACCGACGAACAGCCAAAAAGGGTAAGGCTAGATAGGAGAAGTGAAGTGAGTAGATGTTTTTTCATGAAATTGCACCGAGGCAGGATACCTCGGTGCATTCTAACTTAGTTTACTGATTCTTTCAGCGCTTTACCTGCTACGAATGCTGGTACGTTAGCTGCTGCGATTTGAATCTCGTCACCAGTCTTAGGGTTACGACCAGTACGTGCAGCGCGGTGGTTTACTTTGAATGTACCAAAACCAATTAGTTGAACTTGGTCACCCTCTTTAAGTGCGCCAGTTACACCATCAAGAGTCGCTTCAAGAGCAGCTTTTGCTTGTGCTTTTGATAGGTCTGCTTTCTCTGCGATAAAGTCGATTAATTGGGTCTTGTTCATTAGGTTTCCCTTCTCATAGGTTATCGAATTCGTCTCACTCTAAAACATAAATGCCCCATCTGGCAAAGGTTTGTAAGCGATCTTTCGATTTTCTGACGTACTTTTAGCCATAATATGAGTAATAACTCACAATTTGTTACCACATACCCCCTGAAAACCCTTGCTTTCCAAGGTATTTGGACCAATTTATAAGTCACTTTTGCGGTTATAATAGCTGCAAATAACCACTATCAAACTACATTCAAGGGCAACTATGCTGCTGTTATCCATTTATATCTCTATTGCAATCGGCATTTCGTTTATCTGTTCGGTGCTGGAGGCGGTACTGCTGAGTATCAGTCCGAGCTACATTGCGCAGCTCAATCAACAGGGGCATCCCGCAGCTGGGCAATTGGCTAAGCTGAAATCAGATATCGACCGACCACTGGCATCTATTCTGACTTTAAACACCATCGCTCACACTATCGGCGCGGCCACTGCTGGTGCACAAGCTGCGGTTGTATTTGGTAGCGAAGCATTAGGTATCTTTTCGGCAGTGCTGACATTGGCGATCTTAGTGCTTTCAGAAATCGTACCGAAGACGATTGGCGCGACCTACTGGCGTCAGTTGGCACCCACTGCCGCGGTCGCATTGCGTTGGATGGTATGGGCGCTTACACCCTTTGTTTGGTTCTCAGAGCAAATCACCAAGCGTCTTGCTCGTAACCACGAAGCTCCAAAGATGCGTGATGAGCTGTCTGCAATGGCGATTCTGGCACGTGAAAGCGGTGAGTTTGCCGAGGGTGAATCAAAAATCTTAAGCAACCTGCTTGGCATCCAAGATGTACCCGTAACGCAGGTTATGACGCCACGACCAGTAGTATTCCGTGTCGATGCCACAATGACCATCAATGAGTTCCTAGAAAAACACAAAGATACGCCTTTCTCACGCCCATTGGTTTACAGCGAGCAGAAAGATAACATCATTGGTTTTGTGCATCGCCTTGAGTTGTTCAAACTACAACAATCAGGTAGTGGACAGAAACAGTTGGGAGCAATCATGCGCCCAATTCAAGTGGTGCTAAACAATACCACTTTACCTAAAGTATTCGACCAGATGATGACTCATCGCTTACAGCTGGCACTTGTTGTTGATGAATACGGTACCGTGCTAGGTTTGGTAACGTTGGAAGATATTTTTGAACACCTCGTAGGCGAGGAGATCATCGACGAAGCAGATAAAAGCACTGACATGCAGGAGCTGGCTTACCAACGCTGGGAAAGCTGGAAAGAAATGCACGGCGTAATCGAAAGCCGCGATGACGATGAAGAAGATAACGAGCTGGAGAAGCAGGATAAAGAGCCAGAAGCTCAAGAGCCACCGAAACCCGACTCGAAAGAATCGTAATCAGCATTAGGTATAACAGCTTAAACGCACAAACAAAAAAGGCATCCAGTTAGGATGCCTTTTTCTATTTATTCAACAATTAAAGTGCAATACCGATGTTGCTCACACCTTCTTCACGTAGCTCTTCACGCAAATCTTTAATCAAGCTGATGTCACGTTCTACCGCTTCACGCAGCGGACGGAAGATAGCCCACTGGACGTCCCACTCTTCACATACGGCTTCGTTTTCTTTCTGGTTGTCGTTAGTGATTGGCTCTGCGCCTTGTGCTTGCTCTAGATCAGCAACGGTTTGTACCGACTGTTGACTCACTTTAAGCATTGAATCGAAAAGGTAATCGCGGTCCAATAGACCATGCAGTAACGTAGACAAACCCTGACACGCGTCCATCGCTGGGTAAACGCCGTAAAAATCGAACTCATCCGCACTTGGGAACAACTCTTCTAACTTCTCCAATTGACGTTCGAAGTTAATTTTCGCGTTCTTAACTGTCAAAATTTCCCATACACTATCAAGAATCGCTCGGTAAGCACGCGGGTCAGCAAATTCTGTATTCTCACAAAACATCGCATAGTTTGGATACATGCGTTCACACAGACACGCCATAAAGGTAATTTGTTGCCAAGGTTCTAGTTTTTCTAAACGAACCTGAAGAGGATTCTTAAGCATAGTCACTCAATCATTGAAGAAAAAAACAGCGAAAGTGTACTTGATTCATCACAGGGAAAAAAGTTAATGCCGCATTCAAATCAGATTTTCCTGCTCTCAGAGCATCGCGACACCTACAAAACGTTACTGGCAGAGAAAAATCTGCCCGATCTTTGCCTCACCGACCAACCAGAAGCCGCTCAGATCGTATTAGCGGATCCACCCTTACTATCACAAAGCTTAGACGAATTTTCACAGCTTGAATGGGTGCAATCCACGTTTGCTGGTGTCAACGCCTTAACATCCCCTAGCCTTCGTCAGGACTATACTCTAACTAACGTTCGAGGCATCTTTGGTCCACTGATTGCTGAATATGTTTTGGGTTACAGTATTGCCCATTACCGCCACTTTGCCCGATACCACCAGCAACAACAAAACAAACAATGGCAGCCTCACCTATACACGTCATTACAAAGTAAAACCATGGTAATTCTTGGTACCGGTAGCATTGGGGGCTATCTGGGCAACGCCGCTAAAGCAATGGGGATAAAAACTATCGGTATTAACCGCACAGGTATCCCGACTTCAGGCGGCGAGTTTCATCAGACCTTTCATATCAATGAACTAAGTAAGGCATTTGAGCAAGCCGACATCGTTGTGAATACTCTACCAAGTACACCTGAGACGCGACAGTTACTTAATCGTCAAACGCTCAGCCAACTAAATCAGGCGTTATTGTTTAACGTAGGTCGTGGCGACGTATTGGATGAGGCAGGGTTGCTCTTCGCTCTGAAAAACCGTTGGGTAGAACACGCCTTCTTAGATGTGTTTGAGCAAGAACCGTTATCGGTAGAGCATCCGTTTTGGAAACTACCGCAAGTCACCATCACTCCACACATTGCTGCGCTGAGTTTTCCCGAGCAAGTCATCGAGATTTTTGCTGACAACTATCTACGCTGGCGCGATGGGTTTTCATTAAATTATCAAGTGGATTTCGAAAAGGGTTACTGAGAATGTCGTTAGACGAGCTATTGCAGCAAGTGAGGGCCTGCCAGATCTGCGCGGATAATTTACCTTTGGGCGCAAACCCTGTCGTACAAGCCGCAAAAGGGGCACGCATCCTAATCATCGGTCAGGCCCCTGGCACACGTGTACACAAAACCTCGATACCTTGGAATGACCCAAGTGGTGATCGATTACGCCAATGGCTCGATATCGACAAAGACGTTTTCTACGACCCAAATAAAATTGCCATTGTCCCAATGGGATTCTGTTATCCAGGCAAAGGGAACTCTGGTGATTTACCGCCTCGTAAAGAATGTGCGCCCACTTGGCATAAAAAGATTCTTGAGCAGCTGCCCAATATAGAGCTCACTCTACTAATTGGTCAGTACTCGCAGCAGTACTATCTCACCAACAAACCAAAGACGCTCACGCAAACCGTTCAGCAATGGCAAGATTGGGAACCGGACTTTATCCCGCTCCCTCACCCATCTCCACGCAATACATTGTGGTTAAAGAAGAATCCTTGGTTTGAATCTGACGTCGTACCATACCTTAAAAAACGCGTTCACTCGATGCTTTAGGTTACCCATGATCTAATTGCTTGTTTATCTGTACAAGAAAATTAGAACATAAAACCAGAAATTATAAGTATTTGTTTATATTAAATTTTAATGTCTAATGTACAGCTAGAGTAGTAATTAGATCATGGTAGGCCAAATACTACTAGAGCTGTACAGCCTTGAGTCTCAGATAGAAAAAATGAATTTTAGGCAAAAAAATACCGGCACTGAATGCCGGCATTTGATTTCAAAAGATCTAACTTACTTGTGGTATGGCTTAGATAGCTCGTGTACCGCTTCCACAAATACGCCCGCGTTTTCTGGCGGCACATCCAAATGGATACCGTGACCTAGGTTGAACACATGACCAGTACCTGCATCACCAAAACCTTCTAGAATACCCGCGACTTCTTCACGGATACGCTCTGGTGAAGCGTAAAGCATTGATGGGTCCATGTTACCTTGCAGCGCCACTTTATCACCGATACGTGCTTTCGCGTCTGCAATGTTGATTGTCCAGTCTAGGCCAACCGCATCACAGCCCGTTGCTGCGATTTGCTCAAGCCACATGCCGCCATTCTTAGTAAACAGTGTGACTGGCACGCGACGACCGTCGTTTTCACGAATCAGACCATCTACAATCTTGTGCATGTATTGCAGTGAGAACAGATTGTAATCACGAGGCGTTAGTACGCCACCCCATGTGTCAAATACCATTACCGATTGCGCACCCGCTTTAATTTGCGCGTTTAAGTACTCGATAACGCTGTCTGCCAGCTTATCTAGAAGTAGGTGCAGAGTTTGTGGTTCCGCGTACATCATCTTCTTGATCTTGGTAAACGCTTTAGAGCTACCACCTTCGATCATGTACGTCGCAAGAGTCCAAGGGCTACCAGAAAAACCAATCAGCGGCACTTCACCCTTCAGGTCTTTACGGATCTGGCGTACTGCGTTCATTACGTATTGCAGTTCACCTTCAGGATCTGGCAAACCAATTTTTTCCACGTCGGCTTTGCATGTAATTGGGTTATCAAAAACAGGTCCTTCACCCGCAGCAAAACGCAAACCAAGCCCCATTGCATCTGGAATCGTTAAGATGTCCGAGAATAAGATCGCGGCATCAAGAGGAAAACGGCGTAATGGTTGAAGTGTCACTTCGGATGCTAACTCTGCATTTCGACACAAAGACATGAAATCACCCGCTTCTGCACGAGTCGCTTTGTATTCTGGTAGGTAACGACCTGCCTGGCGCATCATCCATACTGGCGTGTAATCTACCGGCTCTTTTAAAAGCGCACGCAGATAACGATCATTTTTTAATTCAGTCATTCCGTAATTCCAACTGTTAGGCTTTCTGTGAAAGGAGGTATTCTATCACTGATTTAAGTCCAATAGCTGTGTGCTTTGCAACCTGGATCAAGTTATTAACTTTTAAATCAATGCTTAATTTGCACCCAATCGGTATCAGTGTTAAAAATTTGTTCGCTAGCGAAAACTACAATTATAAACTGAGTACTTAGTACTCAGCATCTCATAACGACATCTTACTTACCCCCTCCCTCTCGGAGGGTTTTTTTTATCTATTTATCAGACAATTAGAGTCTATATCTTTCAGCGTTTGTTCGATAAGTGCTCTTGCAATCGTTCCTTTAGGCGCAACAGGCGGCATCTCGTCGATACCAAACCATTGTGCATCAGACAGCTCAGTGTAGTCTGGGCTTAACTCTCCGGATTCATAGTCAGCTAAAAACCCCATCATCATACTGGATGGGAAAGCCCAAGGCTGGCTGCCAAAGTAACGAATATTTTTAACGAGAATTCCCGTTTCTTCATGAATTTCTCGAGCCACGCACTCTTCTAATGTCTCACCGACTTCTAGAAAACCCGCAATAACCGTATACATACCATTTCGATGCCTTGGATGTTGGGCTAATAAGATCTGATTTTCTTTACGTACAGCAACGATAATACACGGAAATATTCTAGGATAATGAAGGGTGCGACATTCACCACACTGCATGGCTAACTGGTTATTATTAAGAAAGTTTCTTCCCCCGCACTGTGGACAAAAGCGCAAACTTTGCGTCATGTGCCCATATTGCACAGCTTTACTTAACAACATAAATAATGGCTCAGGAAAATGCAGGCAGTCACGCAGGGATACTAAAGGTAGATCATGCTCTAAATCGGCCAAGTTAAGCCACATGACGGGCGAACCAGAATACTCACCAATGGGTCTTGCACTCGTTACTGGCAGTGATAACTGCTCTGCTGACCCGAAGGGCACAGCACCATCCACCAGCCAAATTTCACTTCCTGCAACAACACACCAGTATGCATTTATCGCGCGGTTAACATCACCTTTTCTTAACATTACACCATCCCTTTGCTTGAAGTTCGTTCATTTTACTGGCAATCTAATTTCATACTAGAGTTTATCGTTAAGTAAATGTGCACTCTAAATTCTAGTAAGGACAAGAGTTTGTAATAACTTTACTAACTTTGCTTTGCAAAGGATACGTTCGCCGATGGGCGATCAGATCATGAGGGCATGGTCATGCTAAGAAAATTCAAACAAACACAAGACCAGTGGGGTGGCTCAAGTGATGTCATTGATCACTGGTTAGAGACACGACAATCCCTGATTGTTGAATATTGTAAGCTTGCAGCGCTGCAACCTTGTTCGAAAACCAATGTTATTGAACTCCCATCTCCTTCCGAACTGCAGGATTTCTGTCAGCACCTCGTTGATTACATCTCCGAAGGCCACTTTAAAATTTATGACATGGTTATGGACCGTTGGAAAGCAACCGGCTTTGTCGTGACTAATGAGATCAATCAAACCTATGGTCAAATTGTTCTAACGACTGAACCATTATTGAACTTTAACGATAAGTACTCAGAAGTGACTGAAGATGATGAATTAAATGATTTCGATTCTGATATGTGTCTCATTGGGGAAATTCTTGAGACTCGCTTTGAAGTCGAGGACTATCTGATACAGCAAATCGCAGAAAGCCTGTCTATGCCACCTGGAGCTTAGTATTTGCAAACATTCAGAAATAGAGTGAGAGAAAAGACTGACGATCATCGTCGGTCTTTTTTGTTTCTAGCTTTATCGAAAATCCCACCGGAAGAACAAAGTAGTATAAAAACTAAAAAGGCACCCGAAGGTGCCTTTTTCTTAAGCTTTTAAAGATTACTCGTTATATGACTTACTCTTCAGAAGAGAAACCAGCGTTTAGAAGTGCCGCTAGGTTATCCGTTGCTTGCTCAGCAGAAGGACCATCTTGCGCTTCAGAACGTTTAGCTTGACGCTCTTGGTGGTATGCGAAACCAGTACCAGCTGGGATCAGACGACCAACAATTACGTTCTCTTTCAGACCACGTAGGTCATCACGCTTACCAGAAACCGCAGCTTCCGTTAGTACGCGAGTTGTCTCCTGGAACGATGCCGCAGAGATGAACGACTCAGTCGCTAGAGATGCTTTAGTAATACCTAGTAGTTCACGTTCGAAACGTGCAGGCTCTTTGCCTTCAGCTTCTAGGTTACGGTTAGCAATCTTAACTTGTGAGTATTCAATCTGCTCACCAGGTAGGAACTCAGAGTCACCAGAGTGAGTAATAGTACACTTACGTAGCATCTGACGAACGATAGTTTCAATGTGCTTATCGTTAATCTTAACGCCTTGTAGACGGTAAACTTCCTGTACTTCGTTAGCAATGTACTGCGTTACCGCGTGTACGCCACGTAGACGTAGGATGTCATGTGGAGACTCTGGACCATCTGCGATCACGTCACCACGTTCAACTTTTTCACCTTCGAATACGTTCAACTGACGATGCTTAGGAATCATCTCTTCGTAAGCTTCACCGCTTTCACGTGTGATCACTAGGCGACGTTTACCTTTCGTCTCTTTACCAAAGCTCACAGTACCTGTGTGCTCAGCAAGGATTGCAGGCTCTTTCGGCTTACGTGCTTCAAATAGGTCAGCAACTCGTGGAAGACCACCGGTGATATCTTTGTTACCGCCAGACTTCTGAGGAATACGTGCTAGTGTTGCACCAACACCTACTGCTGCGCCATCTTCGATGTTCACAATCGCTTTACCAGGTAGGAAGTAGTGAGCTGGCATATCAGTACCAGGGATCATTACATCGTTACCTTGCTCGTCAACAAGTTTGATAGCTGGACGCATATCTTTACCTGCTGAAGGGCGAGCTGCTGGGTCAGTTACTTCGCTTGAAGATAGACCAGTTAAGTCATCCGTTTGACGAGATACTGTTACGCCGTCGATCATATCTACGAACTGGATGCGACCTGCTACCTCAGTAATGATAGGTAGTGTGTGCGCTTCCCAGTTTGCAACTGTTTCGCCAGCTTGAACTGTATCACCATCGCCTTTGCTTAGTAGCGTACCGTAAGGCAGTTTGTGCTTCTCTTTAGTACGACCAAACTCATCAACGATAGTTAACTCTGTCGCACGAGAAGTGATAACGATCTTACCGTCATCAGCCAATACAGATTTAGCGTTGTGTAGCTTGATAGAACCGTTGTTCTTAACTTGAACACTGTTCTCTGCCGCTGCTGTCGATGCCGCACCACCGATGTGGAACGTACGCATCGTTAGCTGTGTACCTGGCTCACCGATAGACTGAGCAGCAATAACACCCACTGCTTCACCTTGGTTCACTAGGTGACCACGTGCTAGGTCACGACCGTAACATTGTGCACAACAACCGAAGTCAGAATCACACGTTACTACAGAGCGCACTTTCATGCTGTCTACTGAGTTCTCTTCCATGATTTGACACCACTTCTCATCGATCAGGGTGTTACGTGGAATAAGAACGTCTTCAGTGCCAGGTTTTAGTACGTCTTCAGCAACAACACGACCAAGAGCAAGCTCAGAAAGTGCAACTTTAACATCACCACCCTCGATGTGAGGCATCATGTCGACACCTTCGTGAGTGCCACAGTCATGTTCAGTTACAACAACGTCTTGAGCAACGTCTACTAGACGACGAGTTAGGTAACCCGAGTTCGCTGTTTTCAGTGCCGTATCCGCAAGACCCTTACGAGCACCGTGCGTTGAGATAAAGTACTGAAGTACGTTTAGACCTTCTTTAAAGTTCGCTGTGATCGGCGTTTCGATGATTGAACCATCTGGACGCGCCATCAGACCACGCATACCCGCAAGCTGACGAATCTGTGCTGCAGAACCACGAGCGCCCGAGTCCGCCATCATATAGATGCTGTTGAATGACTCTTGTTGTTCCTCTTCACCGTCACGGTTAACTACCGTTTCAGATGAAAGGTTTTCCATCATTGCTTTCGCAACACGGTCGTTGGTCGATGCCCAGATATCGATAACTTTGTTGTAGCGTTCGCCCGCAGTAACAAGACCTGATTGGTACTGTTCCTGGATTTCACGTACTTCTTCTTCCGCTTCTGCGATTTCAGTGTACTTAGCTGCTGGTACAACCATATCGTCGATACCAACAGATACACCAGAAAGTGCCGCGTATGCGAAACCTGTGTACATGATTTGGTCAGCGAAGATTACTGTGTCTTTCAGACCTAGTTTACGGTACGCCTCGTTAAGTAGGTTAGAGATTTGCTTCTTACCTAGCTTTTGGTTAACGATGCTGTACGGTAGACCAGCTGGCACGATTTGCCATAGCATTGCACGACCAACAGTGGTGTCTACCATCTTGGTTTCTGTAGTGCTGTTGCCGTCTTCGTCTACAACAGTTTCTGTAATACGTACTTTAACGCGTGCGTGAAGCTCAGCTTGTTTAGTGCGGTATGCTTTCTCAGCCTCTTCTGGGCCAGAAAGGTACATGCCTTCACCTTTCACGTTGATCTTTTCACGAGTCATGTAGTACAGACCCAATACAACGTCCTGAGAAGGTACGATGATCGGATCACCTGACGCTGGCGACAGAATGTTGTTTGTCGACATCATCAGAGTACGAGCTTCAAGTTGTGCCTCTAGAGTTAGAGGTACGTGAACCGCCATTTGGTCACCATCGAAGTCCGCGTTGTACGCCGCACAAACAAGTGGGTGTAGCTGAATCGCTTTACCTTCGATCAGTACTGGTTCGAACGCCTGGATACCTAGACGGTGAAGTGTCGGTGCACGGTTCAATAGTACTGGGTGTTCACGGATTACTTCGTCTAGGATATCCCAAACGACCGCTTCTTCACGCTCTACCATTTTCTTAGCAGCTTTGATTGTAGTCGCAAGACCACGAGTCTCTAGCTTGCTGTAGATGAATGGTTTGAATAGCTCAAGTGCCATCTTCTTAGGAAGACCACACTGGTGTAGACGCAGGTATGGACCTACTGTGATTACAGAACGGCCAGAGTAGTCTACACGTTTACCTAGAAGGTTCTGACGGAAACGACCTTGTTTACCCTTGATCATATCAGCAAGAGATTTCAGAGGACGCTTGTTAGAACCTGTGATCGCACGACCACGACGACCGTTATCTAGTAGCGCATCAACAGACTCTTGCAGCATACGTTTTTCGTTACGTACGATGATGTCCGGAGCCGCTAGCTCTAGAAGACGCTTCAAACGGTTGTTACGGTTGATCACACGACGGTATAGATCGTTAAGATCAGAAGTCGCAAAGCGGCCGCCATCTAGAGGTACTAGAGGACGTAGATCTGGCGGAAGTACTGGAAGTACAGTTAGGATCATCCACTCAGGGTTGTTACCCGATGCGATGAACGCTTCTACCAGCTTAAGACGCTTAGTTACTTTCTTACGCTTAGTTTCAGAGTTTGTTGTCTCTAACTCTTCACGCATTTGTTCTGCTTCAGCGTGCATATCCATAGAACCTAGTAGGTCCTTGATAGCTTCCGCACCCATCTTAGCAGTGAACTCGTCGCCCCACTCTTCTAGACGATCTAGATACTCTTCTTCAGTAAGCATCTGACCTTTTTCTAGATCAGTCATACCAGGCTCTGTTACTACGTACATTTCGAAGTACAGAACGCGTTCGATATCACGTAGAGGGATATCCATTAGTAGACCGATACGAGACGGTAGCGATTTTAGGAACCAGATGTGAGCTACTGGTGAAGCCAGTTCAATGTGGCCCATACGGTCACGACGAACTTTAGTTTGTGTAACTTCTACACCACACTTCTCACAGATAACACCACGGTGCTTCAGGCGCTTGTACTTACCACAAAGACATTCGTAGTCTTTAACTGGACCAAAGATACGCGCACAGAACAGACCATCGCGTTCAGGTTTGAACGTACGATAGTTGATCGTTTCAGGTTTTTTAACTTCACCGAAAGACCATGAACGGATCATGTCTGGTGAAGATAGACCGATTTTGATTGCATCAAATTCTTCGGTCTTATGCTGTGCTTTTAGAAAGTTTAATAAGTCTTTCACAATCAGCTCCTGTAAGGAGTTAAAAGGAGCTCACTCGCTAAAGTGAGCACCTTCTTCCAAATAATCGCTTTGATTCTCTCGACTTTCATCAAGAGAGAAAAGGATTACTCTTCGTCTTCTAGCTCGATGTTGATACCTAGCGAGCGGATCTCTTTCAACAGTACGTTGAACGATTCTGGCATGCCAGGTTCCATGCTGTGGTTACCGTCTACGATGTTCTTGTACATCTTAGTACGGCCGTTAACGTCATCCGACTTAACCGTTAGCATTTCTTGTAGCGTGTAAGCAGCACCGTATGCTTCTAGTGCCCATACTTCCATCTCACCGAAACGCTGACCACCGAACTGAGCTTTACCACCTAGTGGTTGCTGAGTTACTAGGCTGTACGAACCAGTTGAACGAGCGTGCATCTTGTCATCAACAAGGTGGTTCAGTTTCAGCATGTACATGTAACCAACAGTTACAGGACGCTCAAACGCATCACCTGTGCGACCATCAAACAGTGTTAACTGACCTGATGTTGGTAGATCTGCTAGCTCAAGAAGTGCTTTGATTGACTCTTCTGGAGCGCCATCAAATACAGGAGTCGCGATTGGTAGACCGCCACGCAAGTTCTTGATCAGAGTACGTACTTCATCATCAGATAGAGAAGCAATGTCTACTTTCTGGCGAGTGTCGCCTAGATCGTAAACTTTTTGTAGGAACTCGCGGAATTTCGCTAGTTCTTGCTGCTCTTTAACCATCTGGTTGATCTTGTCACCGATACCTTTCGCTGCCAGACCTAAGTGTACTTCTAGGATCTGACCGATGTTCATACGCGAAGGTACACCCAGTGGGTTAAGTACGATGTCTACAGGCTGACCTTTCTCATCGTATGGCATGTCTTCAACAGGGTTGATCTTAGAGATTACACCCTTGTTACCGTGACGACCCGCCATCTTATCACCAGGCTGAATGCGACGTTTAACCGCTAGGTAAACCTTAACGATCTTCAGTACACCAGGTGCTAAATCATCACCTTGAGTGATCTTACGACGCTTAGTTTCGAACTTCTTATCAAAGTCGGCTTTTAGCTCATCCCACTGCTCAGCAAGTTGCTCAAGCTGAGTTTGTAGTGCGTCATCTTCTAGCGTTAGTTCTAGCCACTTCTTACGATCAGTTGTGTCTAGTTTCGCTTCAGAGTAACCGCCTTCAATCAATACAGCTTTAACACGGTTTAGAAGGCCGCCCTCAAGAATCTGGAATTCTTCAGTTAGGTCTTTCTTCGCTTCTTTAAGCTGCATCTGTTCGATTTCAAGCGCACGCTTGTCTTTCTCTACGCCATCGCGAGTAAAGACTTGAACGTCGATGATCGTACCTGATACAGAGTTAGGCACACGTAGTGAAGTATCTTTAACGTCAGATGCTTTTTCACCGAAGATTGCACGTAGTAGCTTCTCTTCAGGCGTTAGCTGAGTTTCACCTTTAGGTGTAACTTTACCAACTAGGATGTCGCCACCCTTAACTTCAGCACCGATGTAAACGATACCTGACTCGTCTAGTTTAGACAGAGCAGACTCACCTACGTTTGGAATATCCGCTGTGATCTCTTCAGAACCAAGCTTAGTATCACGCGCCACACAAGTAAGTTCTTGGATGTGGATAGTCGTGAAACGGTCTTCTTGAACTACGCGCTCAGATACTAAGATCGAGTCTTCGAAGTTGTAACCGTTCCAAGGCATGAACGCGATACGCATGTTTTGACCAAGCGCTAGTTCACCAAGGTCTGTTGAAGGACCATCAGCAAGAACGTCACCGCGTGATACAGGCTCACCTGGCATCACACATGGGCGCTGGTTAATACATGTGTTCTGGTTAGAACGTGTGTATTTAGTCAGGTTGTAGATGTCGATACCAGCTTCACCTGGTACTAGCTCTTCTTCGTTAACTTTAACAACGATACGAGAAGCATCTACTGACTGGATTACACCACCACGTTTAGCAACTGCAGTTACACCTGAGTCAACGGCTACGTTACGTTCAATACCAGTACCAACAAGCGGTTTGTCAGCTTTCAGTGTTGGAACTGCCTGACGTTGCATGTTCGCACCCATCAATGCACGGTTCGCATCATCGTGTTCTAGGAACGGGATAAGCGATGCAGCGATAGATACAACCTGGTTTGTCGCAACGTCCATGTACTGAGCGTGCTCACGAGGGTGTAGACCAGATTCACCTTTCTGACGAGCTGTGATCAGCTCATCTGCAAAAGTACCATCTTCGTTTAGCTTAGCGTTCGCCTGTGCGATAACGAATTGGCCTTCTTCGATTGCAGATAGGTAATCTACTTCGTCTGTTACTACACCATCTACAACGCGACGGTATGGTGTCTCTAGGAAACCGTACTCGTTACAACGCGCAAACGCAGATAGAGAGTTGATCAGACCGATGTTTGGACCTTCAGGCGTTTCGATAGGACATAGACGACCGTAGTGAGTTACGTGTACGTCACGTACTTCGAAGCCAGCACGTTCACGAGTTAGACCGCCAGGACCCAATGCAGAAATACGACGCTTGTGCGTTACTTCTGATAGCGGGTTGTTTTGGTCCATGAACTGTGAAAGCTGTGAAGAGCCAAAGAATTCTTTAACTGCCGCAGAAATTGGCTTCGCGTTGATCAAGTCTTGAGGCATGATTGCGTCAAGATCGCCTAGGCTTAGACGCTCTTTAACTGCACGCTCAACACGTACTAGACCTACACGGAACTGGTTCTCAGCCATTTCGCCTACAGAACGGATACGACGGTTGCCTAGGTGGTCGATATCGTCCACTTCGCCCTTACCGTTACGGATCGCGATCAGCTTCTTCATCACTTCGATGATATCAGTTTCATCAAGCGTGCCTTGCTCTTGAGCATCTTCACGGCCGATAGAGCTGTTGAACTTCATACGACCAACAGTCGATAGATCGTAACGCTCTTCAGAGAAGAATAGGCTTTCGAATAGAGCTTCTGCAGCTTCTTTTGTTGGCGGCTCACCAGGGCGCATCATGCGGTAGATTTCTACCAATGCAGAAATACGATCAACCGTGCTGTCGATACGTAATGTTTCTGACATGAATGGACCGTGGTCTAGATCGTTCGTAAATAGAACTTCTAGCGCTTTGTGGCCTGCCTGAGATAGGTTCGCTAGTGCTTCCAGGCTGATTTCCTGGTTAGCGTTAACAATGATCTCGCCTGTTGCTTCATTGATGTAATCTTTTGATGCAACTTTACCTACGATGTACTCAACTGGTACTTCGATGTGATCAACACCATCTTTTTCTAGTTGGCGGATATGACGAGCTGTTACGCGACGACCTTGCTCAACGTAAACTTTACCATTTGCTTCGATGTCGAATGACGCAGTTTCACCACGTAGACGATCCGGAACCAACTCCATCAATAGAGTTTGGTCTTTCACTTCGAAGTTCACTTTCTCGAAGAAGATATCTAGGATTTCTTCTGTCGACTTACCTAGTGCTCGAAGGATGATCGATGCTGGTAGCTTACGACGGCGGTCGATACGAACGTACAAGTTATCCTTAGGATCAAACTCGAAATCAAGCCATGAACCACGGTAAGGAATAACACGTGCGTTGTATAAAACTTTACCTGAAGAGTGGGTCTTACCCTTATCGCTGTCGAAGAACACGCCTGGGCTTCGGTGCAGCTGGGATACGATAACCCTCTCGGTACCGTTGATTACGAAGGTACCATTGTCTGTCATGAGTGGAATTTCACCCATGTAGACTTCTTGTTCTTTAATGTCTTTTACAGTACCTGCTGGCGCGTCTTTATCAAAGATAACTAGGCGTAGTTTTACACGTAGTGGCTTTGAGTAAGTTACACCGCGAATTTGACATTCTTTAACGTCAAAAACTGGCTCACCAAGACGGTAGCTAACGTATTGCAGCTCAGAATTGCCGTTGTAGCTCTGAATCGGGAATACAGAACGGAAAGCGGCTTCAAGACCGTATTGACCTTCAGGATCCTGTTCGATAAATTTGTCGAACGAATCGAGCTGGATCGATAGCAGGTATGGAATGTCCAAAACTTGTGGACGAGTACCAAAGTCCTTACGGATGCGCTTTTTCTCGGTATAAGAGTAAACCATGGGGTTCCTCAGCTCGCTGATAAGTGACCCAAACTGTCCGCCCGCTCCTAGTTACTTAAGGGGGGTAAGGGACAGTGACTAATATAGCTGTTTACTGTAGTGGCATTTCATTTCGTAAGAATGAAATGTTTTTTGCATGGATATCAGGCGCTTAAACAGCGGGAAAATTCGCCTATACCCTACAGCGCAAAAAGGCCGGTGGTTAAAAAACCACCAGCCAATTAGCCGTTAGGCTAAGAAACTATGCAATAATTACTTAACAGCAACAGTTGCACCAGCTTCTTCTAGCTGAGCTTTAAGAGCTTCAGCTTCTGCTTTCTCAACACCTTCTTTAAGAGGTGCTGGAGCGCCGTCTACTAGAGCTTTAGCTTCTTTAAGACCTAGGCCAGTTGCGCCACGTACTGCTTTGATTACAGCGACTTTGTTACCGCCAGCAGCTTCTAGGATTACGTCGAATTCAGTTTGCTCAGCAGCAGCTTCGCCTGCAGCAGCGCCGCCAGCTACAACAGCAGCAGCAGCAGAAACACCGAATTTCTCTTCCATTGCTTCGATTAGTTCAACAACTTGCATTACAGACATTTCTGCAACTGCGTCTAGGATTTGCTCGTTAGTAATAGACATAACAATTCTCTTTTAAGTCAACAATAAGTTTATTAAGCAACCAGTAAAAAGCAAGGCTTATGCCGCTGCTTCTTGTTTTTGATCGCGGATAGCTGCGATAGTACGCGCCAGCTTGCCAGCCGAAGCTTCTTTCATGCACATCATTAGGCGTGCAATTGCTTCGTCGTAAGTTGGTAGTGTTGCTAGTACTTCAGCGTCAGTTAAAGCGCCTTCAAATGCAGCAGCTTTGATCTCGAAATCTTTGTTCTCTTTAGCGAAGTCTTTGAAAAGACGCGCTGCAGCACCTGGGTGCTCATTAGAGAATGCGATTAGAGTAGGACCAGTGAAAGTGTCAGTTAGACACTCGTACTCAGTACCTTCAACCGCACGACGAGCAAGAGTGTTACGAACAACTCTCATGTAAACGCCAGCTTCACGAGCTTGTTTACGTAGAGAAGTCATCGCGCCAACTTGAACGCCACGAGAATCAGCTACAACTGCAGAAAGTGCACCACTGGCAGCTTCGTTGACTTCAGCAACAATTGCTTTTTTGTCTTGAAGGTTTAAAGCCATCTTGGATTTACTCCTGGTTGTCGTTACACCACTCACTATCATCACGACAGTGAGAGCTATTGAGGTGCTTCCCCAGAAGAAAGTTAACTATATTACATAGAGCTTTCTGTCAGTTCGGGCACCATCTACGTAGGATAATTAAGTTTGCTTTTACACAAACACCTACGGTCTTGGACGGAGACTGGGTCTTAATTCATTTCGAACTAGGAGACAGTTCAAAGAACCAAAGTTCAGCCCCAACCACAAATATTAGGCGCAAAATTATACACTAATTTTGCGCCTAAGCAAATAAATTATGCTTGAGTGTTCAGGCTAGCCTGATCAACAGCAACACCAGCACCCATAGTAGTAGAGATGCTTACTTTCTTCAGGAAAGTACCTTTCGCTGAAGATGGCTTAGCTTTCTTCAGAGCAACTAGAAGTGCTTCTAGGTTCTCTTTGATCTGCTCAGCAGAGAAGTTTGCTTTACCGATAGTAGTGTGGATGATGCCGTTTTTGTCGTTACGGTAACGAACCTGACCAGCTTTAGCGTTTTTAACTGCTTCAGCAACGTTAGGAGTTACAGTACCAACTTTAGGGTTTGGCATAAGACCGCGAGGACCTAGGATAGTACCTAGTTGACCTACAACGCGCATTGCATCTGGAGAAGCAACAACTACGTCAAAGTTCATTTCGCCTTTCTTCACTTGCTCAGCAAGATCTTCCATACCTACGATGTCTGCGCCAGCTTCTTTAGCTGCTTCAGCGTTAGCACCTTGAGTGAACACTGCAACGCGGATTTCGCGGCCAGTACCGTGAGGTAGTACAGTTGCACCACGTACGTTCTGGTCAGATTTACGAGCATCAATGCCTAGGTTAACAGCAACGTCTACAGACTCAACGAATTTAGCAGTCGCTAGTTCTTGAAGAAGAGCAACAGCTTCGTTGATTTCGTATTCTTTAGTTACGTCAACTTTTTCGCGGATTACGCGCATGCGCTTAGTTAGTTTTGCCATCTTATTAACCCTCTACCACTAGGCCCATTGAACGAGCAGTACCAGCGATAGAACGCTTCATCGCTTCGATGTCAGCACCAGTCATATCAGCAGCTTTAGTTTCTGCGATTTCTTGGATTTGAGCGTCAGTTACAGTACCAACTTTTTCAGTGTTTGGACGACCTGAACCAGACTTAACGCCAGCAGCTTTCTTAAGAAGAACAGCAGCAGGTGGAGTCTTAGTTACGAACGTGAAAGAACGGTCGCTGTATACTGTGATAACTACTGGAGTTGGTAGACCTTTCTCAATAGATTCTGTTTTTGCGTTGAACGCTTTACAGAATTCCATGATGTTCACACCGTGTTGACCTAGTGCAGGACCTACTGGTGGACTAGGGTTAGCCATACCAGCAGCAACTTGTAGCTTGATGTAAGCTTCAACTTTCTTAGCCATGATAATTCCTAAGTTTGGGTACAAACGCTAATCGCGGATCAGCTCCCCGTTTGTGTAAGAAACTTTTTACTTCACTTGAAGTAAAAAGGCGCGAAATTATAGTCATAATCCGCGCCTTATACAACCCTAAAAAGGTGATTTTTTATACTCTTTAACGAAGAGTCTTAGTCCAGCTTTTCAACCTGACCAAATTCAAGCTCAACTGGTGTCGCACGACCAAAGATCGATACAGACACTTTCAGGCGGCTCTTCTCGTAATCCACTTCTTCAACAGTACCGTTGAAATCAGCAAATGGACCTTCGTTAACACGTACCACTTCACCCGCTTCGTACATTGTACGCGGACGAGGCGCTTCACTCGCTTTCTCAAGACGATTAAGAATCGCGTCAGCCTCTTTATCCGTGATAGGTGCCGGACGGTCTGAGGTACCACCAATGAAGCCCATGACACGCGGCACACTGCGTACTAGGTGCCATGATTCATCGTTCATAATCATCTGAACAAGGACGTAACCTGGGAAGAACTTACGCTCAGATTTGCGACGCTGACCCGCGCGCATTTCCACTACTTCTTCAGTAGGAACCAGTACTTCACCGAATAGCTCTTCCATGCCGTGCATTTTGATATGCTCGCGCAGAGATTGAGCTACACGAACTTCAAATCCAGAGAAGGCTTGAACCACATACCAGCGTTTTTTTGGAGCTTCACTCATGAATAAAAACCCTCTATACCCCAGTTGCTAGAGCTACTAGACGAACCATAATTCCGTCAATACCCCATAGCACTAGAGCCATTACAATACTTACAGCTAAAACGATCAGTGTTGTTTGCATGGTTTCTTGGCGAGTAGGCCAAACAACTTTACGTACTTCCATACGAGATTCTTTTGCAAAACTGATCGCTGCTTTACCTTTAGTCGTTGTTGCTGCAACGCCTAAGGCAGCTGCAATAAGAACAACAACGCCTGCAGCACGAACCACTACAGACATTTCACCATACAGGTAATTACCCACAACAGCGGCAGCTGCCAATACGAAAGCGGCTACCCACTTAAACGTATCTGCTGCGTTTGAGCTATCAGGAGTTTCAGCATTATTTGCTTTCATAAAACCAACCTGTTACAAGTCTTAATATAGACGACAACAACCCCGCTGTTGCAGGGCAAACTCCATATTGCTGAAAAAATCAGCGTACTCTTCTTAAGATTAAGCCTCTTTGCTTAATCTTGCTCTGCGCCCAACCCACTTCTGAACAAGAAAACAGCAAAAATAATGTTGAGTGCAGAAAAAGGGCATCAAATGATGCCCTTTTTGCTACTGGTTCGTCAAATCTAATTCAAGATTTTCCGAAAGCATCGCTAATTCGCTATGAATTAGTCGAAGATCTTAGCAACAACACCAGCACCTACTGTACGGCCACCTTCACGGATCGCGAAACGTAGAC
>NZ_JAWOVM010000053.1:0-30839 GCF_033339895.1 Vibrio sp. 1751 | reverse complement strand
TGAGGTAGTAGCTCTTGAATTTCAGAGATGTTCATCGTTTTCTTTTCAGTAGTCAAAGTCGTCTTCCTATATCAATTTTTTGCCGCCAAGATGGCAAACGTGGCAACAGGTCGTAAAGCCGAATCGCTTTGCAATATACTAGCAAAATACGCACCATCTTGGAGTTAAATCTACTTAGAGCGCGTCATTATAGAAGAAAAAGACCCGCATTTCGCGAGTCTTCGTACAGAATATGGAACTAGAGCCTGTTAGCTTTCACGTTAAATACAGAGCGAAAGATAACTTGTTCTAAATTTCTTCTTTCTGTTCCAGCTGTTTTTCAACCGCTTTCAGGCGCTTATTCATCTCATCAATACGGTGAACTCGAGTTGCAGTTTTACGCCACTCTCTGTTCGTTTGTAGTGGAATACCTGATGAGTAAAGGCCTTTTTCTTCGATACTGCGCATTACCATGCCCATACCTGTAATCGCCACACCATCTGCGATAGTGATATGGCCATTCAGAACAGACGCGCCGCCAATCTGGCAGTACTTACCAATTTTTGTACTGCCCGCGACAATAGTACCACCAGGCATCACGGTACCATATCCGATCTGCACGTTGTGCGCGATTTGAAGTTGGTTATCCAGAATGACATTGTCTTCAATGATAGTATCTTCGAGTGCACCGCGGTCAATCGTAGTACAAGCACCAATCTCAACGCGGTTACCGATACGCACTGAACCAAGCTGAGGAATTTTAATCCACTCGCCTTTGTCATTCGCATAACCGAAGCCATCAGAGCCAATAACGGTGCCCGATTGAACAAGACAGTCATCACCCAATGACACTTCATGATAGATAGTGACATTAGCCCAAAGCTTGGTGTTATTCCCTAGCTTGGCGTTCTTACCGATAAAACAACCAGCGCCAACGCTTACGTTGTCGCCGAGTTCCACGCCCGTTTCAATCACGGCGTTAGCGCCGATTGTAACGTTCTCACCCATTTTAACGTCAGCGGCAATCACAGCACTTGGTGCAATATCGTTTGCCGGCTTTGGTGTGGTATCCATCGCTTGAACCACACGAGCAAATGCGACATAAGGGTCTGAAACCACTAACGCATTTCCAACGCATTGATCTTTATGCTCAGCCTTTACCATAACAACGGTAGCTTGGCACTCAGAAAGGTGTTTTGCGTATTTTGGGTTAGACAAGAAGGTTACGTCACCTTCTTGTGCTTTATCCATTGGAGCAACACGGCTTACAACGAGAGACTCGTCACCAAACAGCTCACCCCCGGTAATTGTCGCCAATTCGGCTAATGTTAATGTCTTCATAACTTCTTATTTTAGAGCTTTAATTACGTCTTCAGAGATATTGTATTCTGGCTTGCCGTACTGCAAAGCCGAGATATCAATCACAAGATCGTAACCATTTTTGTCTGCGACTTTCTTAACTGCATCTTGAATCGTTTTGAAAAGCTTCGCTTTTTCTTCAGCTTCACGACGCGCACTTGCTTTTTCAAGTGCTTGTGCTTTCACTTTGTACTCGCTGTCGAGCTTCGCGATATCGATACGTAGCTTTTCAACTTCGTCTTGACCCAAAAGCTCGCCGTCACGTTGTAGCTTCTCAATCTTTGTTTTAGCTTGCGCTTGGATTGACTTCAGTTCATCAGCTTTGCTTTTGAAGTCTTTCTGCATTTTTTGTAGTACAACTTCACGTTGAGGAAGAGCTTGAAAAACTTGAGCTGTATTTACGTAAGCAATTTTCTGTGCAGCTTCTGCCGCATTTGCAAACATTGAAGAGCTCAGTACAAGAAGGCCAATCCCAGCCGCTTTGATCATTTTATTCAAAATATTTTCCTCTTTAGAAAGTTCTACCGATAGTGAATGTGAAGAACTCTTCATCATCGCCATCAAATTTCTTAATTGGTTTCGCTAGTGAGAAGACTAGTGGCCCCATTGGAGACATCCACTGCAACGCCGCACCGTAAGAAGAGCGGTAGTTGGTTGGATCTGAGTAATCGTAGTAGTAGTTAGCACCCGAAATGTTGCTATTTTCTCGATAATCAAACTCGGTATCCCAAACACTTGCCATATCAAAGAAGATACTGGTACGAATTTGGTTTTGTACTTCCTCTGATGCGAACGGCGTTGGAACGATCAACTCAATACTTGCTAATGCGACTGCGTTACCACCCACTGAATCATCTGTCGCAATATCTGTACCATTGTTAGAGCCGGATGTATCGCGGTAAACCGCTTTAGGGCCAACAGAGTTTGAGCCAAAGCCACGAAGCGATGTAAAGCCACCGGCGTAGTAGTTTTCGTAGAATGGGAACAAGTTATCGTTACCATCCGTTTGACCGTAACCATTACCGTAACCTAAGCGGCCACGGAACAAGAGGGTAAACTCGTGCTTTTTAGTCAATGGCACATACTGGCGAACATCGTACTGCATTTTGAAGTATTGAACGTCAGAGCCAGGTACGGTCATTTTATAGAATGCACGCTGATGGTTACCTGCCGTAGGGAAATAGCCACGGTTTAAGTTATTACGTGTCCAAGAGATATTGAAGTCGAAGTCGTTCGTATTCAATGCCCCACTTGAATCTATATTATCTTTTTGCGCTTCTAAGAACTGCTCTACCTGCAAGTAAGGCGATAAGTTACCGATCTTGTTGTGCGTATAACCGACACCGAATTCAAAACGGTTCAACTCATCGAATGGGAAGCCCCACGTTAAGCTCGCGCCATAGCTTTCGTTGGTATAGTCAACGATATTGGCTTCTTTAGCTTCAAATTCGTTATAGAAAACCTTACCACCTAAGCTTACACCGTCTAAGTTCCAGTACGGATCACGGTAATCAAGACTGATGTTTTTCTGGTAGTCATTCATCATCGCGTTGATACCAACACGGTTACCGCTACCAATAAAGTTATCTTGTTGCAGGCCAACCTGGAAGCTCACACCCGATTCTGTACCGTAGCCAACACCGAAGTTAACGCTACCAGAGTTCGCTTCTTTGACAGAGTAAACTAGGTCAACTTGATCATCACTACCAGGAACTCGAACCGTCTGTACTTCAACATTTTCAAAGTAGCCCAAACGATTTAGACGAGTTTTACCCGTTTCAATCGATTTCGAGTTCAACCAACTGCCTTCCATCTGACGCATTTCACGACGAAGGACTTCATCTTTGGTTGAGTTATTACCCGTGAAGCGAATATCACGAACATAAATTCGGTTACCCGGGTCTACGTTAACGACCAAAGAAACTTCTTGATTCTCGTCGTCAAACTCTGGAATGGTATTCACTTGAGGATAAGCATAACCGGACTCACCAAGCACACGCTTAATCCCTTCTTCCATTGAAGTCACCAACGAGCCGTTGTATGTCTCATTGTCTTCAAATGGCACAAGTCTTTCGAACGTCGCTTCCTCACCAATCAAATCACCACGGAACTTCACATCCTTAACGGTGTAAACCTCGCCCTCTTCTAGACCAAGAGTAATGTATACCCCTTTCTTGTCAGGAGAGATTGCAACTTGTGTCGAATCAACGTTAAATTTTAAGTAACCACGATCCAGGTAGAATGATTTGAGTGCTTCAATATCACCTGCAAGAACTTGCTTTTGATACTTTTCATCAGAAAGGAAATTCCACCACGGCACATCAACATTTAAGTTAAAGCGCGAAAGCAGCTCTTCATCACTGAACACTTCATTACCGATAAAGTTGATTTGCTGAATTTTTGCCGACACACCTTCAGTAAAGACAAACTTAAGATCAGAACGATTACGTGGTAGTGGAGTCACCACCGCTTTTACTGTTGCGTTGTATTTACCTACGCTGTAGTAAAAGTCTTCTAAGCCTTTTTCAATGTTGCTTAGCGTGGTGCGGTCAAGCGCTTCACCTTCACGAACGCCAGACGCGTTCAGGTTTTCTTGTAGCTGCTCGTCCTTGATTGCTTTGTTACCTGAAAAAGAGATGCTTGCAATGGTAGGACGTTCTTTGACTTGAACCATCAGAACACCACCGTCACGCAACACTTTCACATCTTCAAAGTTACCAGATGCATACAGGGCGCGGATAATTTCTGCAACATCGCCTTGGCCAATGGTATCACCGACACGTACAGGCATTTTCAACAATGCAGCACCCAGTGCTACACGCTGCAATCCATCGATTTCAATATCTTGAACTACGAAGTTCTCTGCTCCATTTGCAGATACACTGGTCGCCAGTAAACTTGCAAATAGAATTCGCTTAATCGCCATACTTGTTCTAATTATTCCTTGCTACTGCTTTTGTCTCTGAACTATCACAGACGAGTAAAATCATTAAATAGCGCTAACGCCATGAGCGAGAAGATGATCGCACCACCAATTCTAAAGCCCATTTCCTGCACTTTCTCAGGAACAGGACGTCGAATGACTGCTTCAATTGCAAAAAACAACAAATGACCGCCATCCAACATTGGTAAAGGAACGAGATTAATAATACCTAGGTTAACACTAATTAGAGCCAGAAAACCTAAAAAGTAGACCAAACCATAATCTGCTGTCGCGCCTGCGCCTTTGGCTATTGATATTGGTCCACTCAGATTATTCAGACCAACGTCTCCAACAATCAGCTTCTTAAGCATGCTGATTGTCAAACCAATGACTTGGCCAGTTTTGTCTACTGCTTTACCTATTGACTCGAATACACCAAACTGAAGATCGAAGCGATAACTTTCTGGCCATTCTGCGACTTTAGGTGCAATACCTGCAAAACCAACGACTTCTTTGTTAGCTAGCTCACGGCTACCGGGCGTCAGCGTCAATGTTTGCTCATAACCCTGACGTAACACCGTCAATTCAAGCGGTGTATCAGGATTAGAACGAACCGCTTCAACCACTTGCTTCCATTCGGTTACGCGTTGTTGACCAATTGCGACAACCTCATCACCTGGAAGCACACCGGCTTTTTCCGCCGCTCCACCTTGCGAGACCTGCTCGATAACTCGATACACCTCCGGTGTATACGGAGCAAAACCTAACGACTGCATCGCTGACTGAGTTTCTGGGTCGAACTTCCACTCACGTAAATCGAGCGTTTTCGTTACTTCTGAACCAACTTCATTCGCTGACGTTAGTGTTACCGTCATCAAATCATCGCCAATATGAGAAATCAATCCCATATTTACTGATTCCCAATCCGGAGTTTTGATACCAGATATCGATTTAAGTTCCATTCCAGATTCAATTCCAGCTTCCGCAACAATCGAATTGGGCGTAACTTCACCAATTACAGGCTTAACAGCCGGGATACCAATTAGAAATACCAGCCAATAGGCAAAAATTGCGAAAAGAAAATTAAAGATGGGGCCAGCCGCAACAATAGAGGTTCGCTTCCATAACGGCTTCTTATCAAACGCTAGGTGCTTCTCATGTTCTGGCACCTCATCGACACGGCTATCAACCATTTTCACATAGCCGCCGAGAGGGATCATTGAGATGCTGTACTCCGTTCCGTCTTTGCCTACTTTACTCCAAATAGACTTGCCGAAACCGATTGAAAACTTTTCAACTTTAA
The DNA here is from genome assembly GCF_033339895.1 of Vibrio sp. 1751. Classification (NCBI taxonomy): domain Bacteria; kingdom Pseudomonadati; phylum Pseudomonadota; class Gammaproteobacteria; order Vibrionales; family Vibrionaceae; genus Vibrio; species Vibrio sp. 1751. The sequence goes on along the minus strand of NZ_JAWOVM010000053.1, from coordinate 25,275 downwards.
CGCCGCAACGGCGAGCAACCCAAAAATGCCCAAATTCGTGCACGGCAACAAGAATGCCCAGTGCGACGATAAAAGAAATGAGATTCCACAATATACCAGTCATCAGCTACGCTCGCGTATGGTTTCTAGGGCAATAGTTCGTGCCATTCTATCTAGCTCGAGCAAGCTTTCCAAGCTATTCGCATTCTCAGCTTTGCAGCTTGCGTTGATTTTATTCAACACAGACTCATTGATGCGAGCAATATCGGTAAAACCTAGTCTGTTATTTAAAAATGCATCAACAGCGACTTCATTAGCTGCATTCAATGCCGTTGTTGCGTGTTGACCTTCATAACAAGCATCAATTGCGAGTTTTAAACATGGGTAACGAGCAAAGTCAGGCTGCAAAAACGTCAGCTCACCAACTTTCGTGAAGTCTAGCGGCTTAACCCCAGCTTCTACTCTTGACGGGTATGACATGGTGAGCGCAATTGGCGTCGCCATATCCGCCTCTCCCATTTGTGCCAAGACCGAACCATCACGATACTGAACCATAGAATGAATCACAGATTGAGGATGAATAACCACCTTCAGTTGTTCGCGAGCAGCATTAAATAGCCACTTAGCTTCGATATACTCAAGGCCTTTATTCATCATCGTGGCAGAGTCAACAGAAATTTTTGGCCCCATAGACCAGTTTGGATGAGCAATCGCCTGCGCGGGTGTCACCTGCTCCAGTTCTGCGATGTCAGTGTAACGGAAAGGACCACCAGATCCAGTCAACAAAATATGAGAAATGCCATGTTCTTGTAAATTGCAACGACCTAGATTGGTTTGTACTTGCTGTGGTAAACATTGGAAAATGGCGTTGTGTTCACTGTCGACGGGAAGTAGCTCTGCGCCAAATTCTTCTACAGCATCAATAAATAGCTGGCCTGACATTACAAGTGCTTCTTTATTTGCCAACAAGACTCGCTTACCTGCTTTCACGGCAGCCATGGTAGGCAATAAGCCAGCTGCTCCAACAATAGCAGCCATTACACTGTCGACCTCGTCCAGCGAAGCAATATGGCATAGCGCATCAACACCACCTAGCACTTCGGTACCTGGCGAAACCGAGTGTAGCTCAGCTTGAAGTTGAGATGCCGCAGCTTTATCTGCCATGACCGCATACTTAGGTTGCCACTGACGACATAGACCGATCATCTTTTCAACGTTAGTGCTTGCCGCTAAGGCAACGACAGAAAACAGATCTGGGTTTTGTTCGACCACTTTAAGCGTGCTTGCACCAATTGATCCAGTAGCACCAAGAATCGTTAACTTTTGCATGTTGTAAGACCGTTAGAAAGCTCAGGAGCGACGACGCCGCTCCTGATAAATTAGAATACGTAGTAAAGAAGAGCAAAAACTGGGAATGCTGCGGTTAGGCTGTCGATACGATCTAGCACACCACCGTGCCCTGGGATAATGTTACTGCTGTCTTTAATGCCTGAGACACGTTTGAACATACTTTCAACCAGATCACCAAGCACTGAAATAACGACAGTAACCAGCGTAATCAGCACCATATGGACAGGGCTAGTGAACTGGATATCGAACCAATCAGCAAATGCCCACGCTACGATTAATGCCGTGATAATGCCACCAATTAGCCCTTCAATGGTTTTATTGGGGCTTACATGAGGAGCCATCTTACGTTTGCCTAAGCTTTTGCCTGCAAAGTAGGCGCCGCTATCTGCAGCCCATACCAAGAAACAAACGTACAACACAAGCTTTGCGCCGTGGTATGGATCTACAGTGATGTCATACGCTCTGAGAATAATCACACTCCAAAGGAATGGGATTAATGTCAGAAAACCAAATACATGACGTAAAACAAAATTACTTTGCCAAGATTTCGTCGTTTTGGGGTAAGTAATCGCCATTAAGCTAGCAATAATCCACCAAACAAAACCAATACCCAAGACGACATAATGAGGTGTCGTTAAGTGATTGAGGCTATATGCATCAGGCGAGATGTATAGAAAACTAAGTCCGGTAATAATGATTGCCGGCACAAGGGCAGCAATGCGAGAGTTGCTTCCTGTAAACTGAGTCCACTCCCAAAAACCTAATAGCGTTATTGCAGTTAAAGCGGCAATAAAGCCCATTAGCGGTAATTTAAAAATGCCTAAAATAACCAGGGGAGCTAAAATTAGTGCTGTTATTATTCTCTGTTTCAAACTAACTAGTCCTTATTGAGCTGCCATCAATGCCTTTATTTGTTCACCTGTACAGCCAAAACGACGTTCTCGGTTGATAAACCAAGTCACAGCTTCTACCAAACTGTCTTCATCGAATTCTGGCCAGTACTCTGGTGTAAAGTACATTTCTGCATAAGCCATTTGCCACAACATAAAGTTGCTGATGCGGCACTCTCCACTGGTGCGAATTAAAAGATCCACTTCCGGTAGGTCTGCCATGGTCAAATGCTCAGTGATTAGCTGCTCATTGATATCCTCTACACGAATTTCACCGTTACGTGCTTTTAGCGCTAACGTTTTAGCAGCTTCTGTGATGTCCCATTTACCGCCATAGTTGGCTGCAATGTTGATCACCATACCCGTGTTATCTGCCGTTAGGTTTTCTGCTTCTACAATTTTCTTTTGTAGACGCTCACTAAATCGACTGGTATCACCGATCACGCGCAACCGTAAGTTATTTTTGTGTAGTTTTTTTACTTCACTAGACAGGACCGTGATAAACAGTTCCATCAAAAGACCCACTTCTTCCTCCGGACGACGCCAGTTTTCACTACTAAAAGCAAACAGCGTCATGGCTCTAATGCCTAGTTTTGAAGCAGCAGCCACGGTCTTACGAACGGCACTAACGCCTTTTTTATGACCAAATACGCGAGGTTTTCCTTTGGACTTAGCCCAACGGCCATTACCGTCCATAATGATGGCAATATGCTTAGGAAGGGAATCAGAGAAGGCTTGAGAATTTTGCATAGGGAGTTAATTGAGTTCCATCAGTTGGATAGACTAACATAAAAAAACGCTGAGCTGTGAGCACAGCGTTTTCCAACAGTGATGTGTGTGGGAGTATTAAACTTCCATCAACTCTTTTTCTTTTGCAGCAAGAACTTCATCGATCTTCTTAACTGCAACGTCAGTTAGCTTTTGAATTTCGTCTTGTGCTTTGCGGTCTTCATCTTCAGAGATTTCTTTATCTTTTAGAAGCGCTTTAAGATCGTTGTTTGCGTCACGACGGATGTTACGAACAGCAACACGACCACCTTCAGCTTCACCACGGACGATCTTAACTAGGTCTTTACGACGCTCTTCCGTTAGCGGTGGAAGTGGAACGCGGATGATAGTGCCAGCTGACATAGGGTTTAGACCAAGGTCAGACGTCATGATCGCTTTTTCTACTTTCGGCGTCAGCTCTTTATCAAAAACCGTGATTGCAAGTGTACGTGCATCTTCAGCAATAACGTTTGCTACTTGGTTTAGAGGTGTTGCTGCACCGTAGTATTCTACAGAAATACCAGATAGTAGGCTTGGGTGTGCACGACCTGTACGAATTTTAGAAAGGTTGTTCTTAAGCGCTTCAACGCTTTTATCCATGCGCTCTTGCGCGTCTTTTTTGATTTCGTTAATCACAGTTTCACCTTAAAAATGTCATCTTTCCTGAAGAAAGCCTAAAACGGTTGAGCAAAGCAAGCACCACCCTAACGCTTTGGAGTGGCACCTTAAGCCAAGCTTATTCGTTGATGAGCGTGCCTTCTGCTTCGCCCATTACCACGCGACGTAGTGCGCCTGGCTTGTTCATATTAAATACGCGGATTGGCATTTTGTGGTCACGAGCTAGCGTAAACGCCGCCAAGTCCATAACTTTCAGCTCTTTATCCAGAACTTCTGCATAAGATAGCTTATCATACAGCTCTGCGTCTGGGTTTGCTACAGGGTCAGCAGTAAATACACCATCAACTTTCGTCGCTTTTAGTACGACATCCGCTTCAATTTCGATACCACGTAAACAAGCAGCAGAATCCGTTGTAAAAAACGGGTTACCAGTACCAGCAGAGAAGATGACAACTCGGCCTTGGCGAAGCTCACGGATCGCATCAGCCCAATTATAGTCGTCACATACGCCTTTTAGAGGGATTGCAGACATAACGCGCGCATTTACGTATGCACGGTGAAGAGCATCACGCATCGCTAGGCCATTCATTACTGTAGCAAGCATACCCATGTGGTCACCAACTACGCGGTTCATACCAGCTTCAGCTAGGCCTGCACCACGGAACAAGTTACCGCCACCGATAACTACACCAACCTGAACACCCAGTTCAACCAGTTCTTTAACTTCTTGTGCCATACGATCAAGGACCGCAGGATCAATACCAAAACCGTCTTCACCTTGAAGAGCTTCACCACTCAGTTTTAATAGAATACGTTGATACGCTGGTTTAGGGTTCGTAGTCATGGAGTTTACCTTCCAAAGAGAGTTGTTGATTAACAGTCATGAATAGACACAACTTCAGTTATGGCTATTCATCACGGCTAATCGTTCACTGCTCATAAAAAGACCGCAGCCTTGGCTACGGTCTAATCTTTATACAGTCTCTAAGGATTAACCTTTTTGAGCTGCTGCAACTTCTTCAGCGAAGCTCATTTCTTCTTTCTTCTCGATACCTTCACCTACTTCTAGGCGAACGAACGTAGAAACTGAAGCGCCTTTTTCTTTCAGCATTTCGCCTACAGTTTTCTTAGGCTCCATGATGAAAGCTTGACCTGTTAGAGAGATCTCGCCAGTGAATTTCTTCATGCGGCCAACAACCATCTTCTCAGCGATTTCAGCAGGCTTGCCTTCGTTCATTGCGATTTCAACTTGAACCGCTTTCTCTTTTTCTACTACGTCAGCTGGTACGTCTTCTGGGTTAACGAACTCTGGCTTAGAAGCAGCAACGTGCATTGCAACGTGCTTAAGAGTTTCTGCGTCGCCTTCACCAGCAACAACAACACCGATTTTCTCACCGTGACGGTAAGAAGCGATTGCAGTGCCTTGAACGTATTCTACGCGACGGATAGTGATGTTTTCACCGATTTTAGCTACTAGAGCTACACGTGCGTCTTCGAATTGTGCTTGTAGTTCTTCAACAGAAGCTTTTGAAGCTAGAGCTGCAGCTGCAACTTCTTCTGCGAATGCAGTGAAGTTACCGTCTTTAGCAACGAAGTCAGTTTGGCAGTTAACTTCAAGAAGAACAGCAACGCCGTTTTCTTCTTTGATGATGATTGCGCCTTCAGCTGCAACGTTACCAGCTTTCTTAGCTGCTTTCGCTGCGCCAGATTTACGCATGTTTTCAATTGCTAGTTCGATGTCAGCGTTTGCTTCTACAAGCGCTTTCTTACATTCCATCATGCCAGCGCCAGTACGCTCGCGAAGTTCTTTAACTAGAGCAGCAGTTACAGTTGCCATTCTGTCTTCCTCGTTTGATTCGAAATAAGGTAAAAAACAGGGGCCTAACATTGTCGGCCCCCATTGCTAACTATAACTTAGTTTATGCTACACAAAGGTTTCACATAGACCAAGTGTGACACAGAGCCGCTATTATTCAGCTTCTACGAAACCGTCTTTTTCAGCAACTGCAGCTACGTCTTTGTTACGACCTTCAGATACTGCTGAAGCAGCAGCGTTCAGGTATAGCTGTACAGCGCGGATCGCGTCGTCGTTACCTGGGATTACGTAGTCAACGCCGTCTGGGTTAGAGTTAGTATCTACCACAGCGTATACTGGAATACCTAGGTTGTTAGCTTCTTTAATTGCAATGTGTTCGTGATCAGCGTCGATTACGAATAGAGCGTCTGGTAGGCCGCCCATGTCTTTGATACCACCAAGAGATTTCTCTAGCTTCTCCATTTCGCGAGTACGCATTAGAGCTTCTTTCTTAGTTAGTTTGTCAAAAGTACCGTCTTGAGATTGAGTCTCTAGTTCTTTTAGACGCTTGATAGACTGACGAACTGTTTTGTAGTTTGTAAGCATACCGCCTAACCAGCGGTTGTTTACGTAAAACTGGTTGCTTGCGATTGCAGCTTCTTTAACAGCTTCAGATGCAGCGCGCTTAGTACCTACGAATAGAACCTTACCTTTCTTCTCGCCAACTTTAGCTAGTTCAGCTAGAGCGTCGTTGAACATTGGTACAGTTTTTTCTAGGTTGATGATATGAACTTTGTTACGAGCGCCAAAGATGAATGGCTTCATTTTTGGGTTCCAGTAACGAGTCTGGTGACCGAAGTGAACACCAGCTTTTAGCATATCGCGCATTGATACAGTTGCCATTTTAAAATCCTCTATGGGGTTAGGCCTCCACATTCCCCATAACTCCGACCAAGCTTCTGCTCAGCACCCCGGAATATGTGACGGAATGTGTGTGATTTAAAGATAAAAGGTTATTCGGATGAAGCTTGCTTCGCCGCTTAACTTTGCTAAACGAAGAGAACAGTCCTCTATTCCGGCGCGCTTTATACCATATTTTAGCTCACTGTGGCTAGTAAAAATTATTTCTTCACCGAGCCACTTTCTCCTATTTATAAGCAAAACTTTAAACATATGATCGAATTAAGAATGATGCATATTCCTATCTAACTTGGGTTAACGCCCCGATGTCTGATAGAATGCGGCCATTCGCACGTTTACGTGCTTAGGAATAAGTAGAGAAAGCCAATGTCAATCAAGATTAAAACTGCTGAAGAAATAGAACGCATGCGCATTGCGGGCAAGCTAGCCGCAGAGATTCTAGAAATGATCGAACCACACATCAAAGTTGGTGTGACGACAGAAGAGTTAAACAAAATCTGTCATGAGTACGCTCTAGAAAAAGGTGCATACTCTGCTCCGCTTGATTACCATGGTTTCCCTAAGTCGATCTGTACTTCAATCAACCATATCGTATGCCACGGTATTCCAGCGGAAAAAGACGAAATCGGTAGCAACGGCCAAATGAAGCCGGCGGTACTAAAAGATGGTGACATCTTAAACGTTGATATTACCGTAATCGTTCCAAATGATGAGAATGCCGATCTGAGCGTGCGTCCTCAGGGTTACCATGGTGACACTTCTAAGATGTTCCTAGTCGGTGATGTTTCGCCTGCAAACAAACGTCTGTGCATGGTAGCTCAAGAAGCACTGTATGTTGGTATGCGTACCGTTAAGCCAGGTTCAACAGTTGGTGACATCGGTACAGCTATCGAGAAGTACATCAAAGAGAACAACAAGAACAATCCTCGCAACAAGTTTTCTATTGTAAAAGACTTCTGTGGTCACGGTATCGGCGATGAGTTCCATGAAGAACCACAAGTGGTTCATTACAAGAACAAAGACCGCCGCGTATTAAAAGAAGGCATGTGCTTTACTATTGAGCCGATGATTAACGCTGGTAAATTTGGTTGCTCTGTTGATGCACAAGATGACTGGACTGTTTACACGGGCGACGGCAAGAACTCTGCGCAATGGGAACATACCATTGTAGTAACAAAAGAAGGTTGTGAAGTACTAACGCTTCGTAGCGACGATACGATTCCTCGCCTAATGAAAAACGCGTAAAGCTGACGACCACTCGTTGTTTACTATATCCCTGCTTCGGCGGGGATATTTTTTATCTGCCGCAAATTTGTTAGATTGTTATTAGATTAGCTTGCACGGATGGCAAATATGACACTTCAGTCCCCTCTTACCTTTTCCGATGAACAAATCAATATCGGTGAACTCAAACGAGAATTAGAGAAGTTTAGCTCTAATCAAAACCAAGAGTTTCTCAATCATCATCCGGTAACAAGCTTGGTTTTAGCCAGAGCTGAATATATGGATCTGCTTCTCAATCGTTTGTGGCAACATTTTGGTTTCAACGATATTTACAACATTTCCCTGGTTGCCGTTGGTGGCTACGGACGAGGCGAGCTGCATCCGCTCTCCGATATCGATATTTTGATTCTGTCGAACAATAAACTGCCAACCGCGTTAGAAGCAAAAATCAGCGAATTCATTACGCTGTTGTGGGATTTAAAACTCGAGGTCGGACACGCTGTTCGCACCGTTACTGAATGTGCTGAAATTGGTAAAGCCGATCTAACGGTCGCGACAAACCTGCAAGAAGCGCGACTGCTGTGTGGAAGCGAGGACACCTTTCAGGCACTGAAGAAAGTCGTGTTATCAGACTCCTTCTGGCCAAGTGAGACGTTTTACCGCGCTAAAATTCAAGAGCAGCGCGAACGCCATGCACGTTACCACGACACGACCTACAACTTAGAACCGGACATTAAATCAACCCCTGGCGGGCTGCGCGATATTCATACATTAAGCTGGGTCGCTCGACGTCACTTTGGTGCGACTTCATTGTTAGAAATGAGCCGATACGGATTTTTAACTGACGCAGAATACCGAGAATTGGTTGAATGTCAGGACTTCCTTTGGCGAGTACGTTTCGCTCTGCACATGGAGCTTCGCCGCTATGACAACCGCTTGACCTTTGCCCATCAAGCACAAGTTGCGGAAAATCTAGGCTACGTCGGAGAAGGCAATCGAGGCGTAGAAATGATGATGAAAGAGTTCTACCGCACGCTTCGTCGTGTGGCAGAGCTCAATAAAATGCTACTCAAACTCTTTGACCAAGCAATCATTAATGGTGGGGCGACAGAAAGTGCCGAGATTCTCGATACAGACTTTCAACGTCGCGGTTCTTTAATTGAAGCGCGGAAACCCGCATTGTTCCAAGCTCGCCCAGAAACTATTCTGGATATGTTCTTACATATTGCTAACGACTCAACTATTGAAGGGGTGAGCCCACCAACGCTGCGTCAACTGCGCACCGCTCGCCGTCGGCTCAACAAGTTTTTGCACACCATTCCTGCTGCACGTGAAAAGTTCATGGCGTTATGTCGCCACCCTAATGCTCTGCACAAAGCATTCAGCCTCATGCACCGATTAGGGGTTATGGCGGCCTATTTACCGCAATGGAGTCAGATTGTTGGTCAAATGCAGTTTGACTTATTCCACGCCTACACGGTTGATGAGCACAGTATTCGCTTACTTAAACACATCAACACTTTTAGTGACCCAGAAAATCATGCGAAGCACCCTATTTGCTGTGACGTCTACCCTCGGATGCAAAAGAAAGAACTGCTGATTATTGCCGCTATTTTCCATGACATCGGGAAAGGTCGTGGCGGCGATCACTCGATTATCGGTGAAGGAGAAGCGTACGACTTCTGCATTGAGCATGGCTTATCGAAGCCCGAGGCCAAACTTGTCGCTTGGTTGGTAAGACATCATCTATTAATGTCTGTCACCGCACAGCGCCGAGACATTTATGATCCCGATGTCATTACCGAGTTTGCCAAAAAAGTCAGAGACGAAGAATCTCTCGATTATCTTGTATGCCTGACAGTTGCAGATATTTGTGCAACCAACCCAGAACTTTGGAATGCTTGGAAACGAACTTTACTTGCGGAGCTGTATTACTCCACACAACGTGCTTTACGTAGAGGCCTAGAGAACCCTGTCGATGTGCGTGAGAGAATTCGCCACAATCAACAAATGGCCTCCGCAATGCTGCGCAAAGAGGGGTTTGCCGCACGCGAAATTGAAGTATTGTGGCAACGCTTCAAAGCTGACTACTTCCTTCGTCATACTCATACGCAAATCGCGTGGCACTGCGAACACTTACTTCGCATGGAAGATCCGACTAAGCCTTTGGTGTTGATCAGTAAAAAAGCCACTCGTGGCGGCACTGAGGTGTTTGTATATACGAAAGACCAGCCTGCTTTATTTGCGACGGTCGTGGCGGAGTTAGATAGGCGTAATTTTAATGTACACGACGCGCAAATCATGACCAGCAAAGATGGGCACGTGATTGATACCTTTATGGTACTCGATCAACATGGCGAAGCGATCGATGAATCTCGTCACGCGGCGGTGATTAAACACCTCACCCATGTACTGGAGGCGGGCCGACCAACCAAGATTAAAACGCGCCGTACTCCGAACAAACTTCAGCACTTTAATGTGAAAACCAAAGTCGACTTCTTACCAACCAAAGGTAAAAAACACACTTTAATGGAGTTTGTCGCGCTAGACACACCAGGGCTGTTGGCCAAAGTAGGCCGTACGTTTGCTGATTTAAACATCAACCTTCACGGTGCCAAAATCACCACCATTGGTGAGCGAGCAGAAGACTTGTTTATTTTAACCAGTGATGCAGGGGGAAGATTAAGTGAAGAACAGCAAGATGAGCTAAGAGAGAGATTGATCGAAAAGTTATCTGATGAGGTCGCAGCTTAGATCAAACCTTCCAATCTTTTCGGTTCAGGGCGAGAGCGATCTTGCCCACAAGTTAAGCATTTTGGCTAAATATCAGCTATCTAGCTCATACATAGGCTGCTACAGTTATATCAATATCAATTCGATGTAATAGAGGTAGCCTATGTATCCCCACCTCACTGGTTTGGGTATTCACGACCCTAAGCAGATTGAACGTTATTCCCTACGCCAAGAAGCACACAAAGACGTACTCAAGATCTATTTCCACAAGCAAAAAGGCGAACTATTCGCTAAAAGCGTTAAATTCAAATACCCACGCCAAATCAAAAATGTTCTTGTTGATAGTGGCAGTCACAAATATAAAGAAGTAACGGAAATCAACCGTAACCTCACATTAGTCATTGATGAACTGAATAAAATCACTAAGCCAACGAAACAACCTGAGGTTGATGTAAAAGAGAAAATTCTTTCAGACCTTCGTCATTTAGAAAAAGTCGTTTCGAGTAAGATCGCAGAGATCGAAGCGGATCTTGAAAAACTAAAGTAAACGTTAAGTCTTAAATTTTAAAAAAGGGTTAGCATTGATGCTAACCCTTTTTATTTGTACCCAATCATTATCTAGATCTAACTGCACCGATTATCGGTTAATCATCGATTCATCCCACTCAAATCGAGTGAACAATTGCTGCCAAGTTTCATCAAGATTGGCCGTCATGACAATCTCTTGATCGGTAAATGGATGGACGAACCGTAACTCTGAAGCATGCAGTAGCAGACGATGAGATTCAAACTCTGTGCGATACAGCTTGTTGTGCTTTCCATCCCCGTGCGTTGTATCACCCATGATCGGATGGCGTAGATGTGCCATATGACGACGAAGTTGGTGCTTACGCCCCGTTTTAGGTTTCATCTCAACTAAGCAATAACGCGTTGTAGGAAATTTACCCGTCGAATAGGGAACTTCCACTTTAGCCAACGGCTTATATTCCGTCACCGCTTCTTGCGCTTCTTTTTCTTGTGAAGCGAACTTATCAGCAATCTTGTCCAACTCGACTTTGAGCGCGTAATCCAAGACGCCCTCTTCCTCAATCCAACCGCGTACTATTGCGTGGTATGTCTTTTCCATTTTATGTTCAGCAAACATCGGCATGACTTGTGATGCGACTTCACTCGACAACGCAAACACAAGCACACCAGATGTTGGACGATCCAGACGATGCAATGGGAACACATGCTGACCAATTTGGTCGCGCAAAGTTTGCATGACAAATTGAGTTTCGTGTTTATCTAACCAACTGCGATGCACTAACATGCCGGCAGGCTTGTTGACCGCTACAAAATATTCATCCTGATAAACGATCTCCAGCTCAACTGGTTCTGAAGATCGCGCTATTTCTTGTTCTAGCATTCGTTTACTTACACAGTTCGTCAATGGTTCGGATTGTAACAAGCAGCTCTGCGAACTGCGGTTCCTGCTTCCACGCTTCTGAAAAATAGGGCTCGAGAGAAAACCCTCTTGGCAATGGTTGGTTGTTTTCCACTAGCACGTGCATTCTGTCTATAAAGATCCACTGCAACCACTCATGAGGATGCAATGTATCAATCGCAAATGGCTCCACGCTTTGTAAGGCTTGCTCTGAAGGCCTAGTGTGTTGCCACAACTTATGTTCTTTAAGCTGCGTTTCAAGTTGGTGAAGTAAGTCGACCAATTGAGTATTTGTTACCATTAATTCTATCTCGAACCTTGAATTAGCCGAGAATGATACCATTTCTTGTGAAAAGAACGTTAGGACGTCGTATTTAATGGAAAACATTCAAATCCTCACTCAACTGTTGAACAACAGCCGCTGTGATTATCAAATCTTCGATCTTGGTCGTCGTATCAAAACCATCGCTAAGAAAGAGTTTGCCGATGTAGAAAAAGGTCAAGCACCGTACCCATTCCCAATGCAGCGTAAAGCACACCTTGCCATCGCTTATTGGAATGAACAAAAGCAACCTTGGATTTGGTTTCTAAAGTTTGAATTGGACGAGCGCGGTTTGTTAAAGCAATCAGATATCGGCAATTTCATTAAATACGTAGTGGAAGCCATGGGAACACGCCTCAATGATGAGATCTCTGAAGAGCAACAGCAAAAGCTGTCTAATAACCCATATACGTTCAAACCTTCCGAAGACAAAATGGCCGTGTTTCATAGCCAGGTCCGCGCGAACCTCGATCTTCCTACCAGCCAATATTATGAGCACACTCAGCATTACTTTTCAGGTGGTTTAGGCTGGGATAATTGGCAAACCGTAGGTCTGCAAGGGATCACCGACATGGCCGCTCGTTTAGACAAAGAGCAAAACGGGGTAATGATACGCAAAGCGTTGAACCACCTACCGAATGAACCACTTTATGCTCTGATGGGTGCGCTTGAGCATGTAGAGTTACAAGAACGTTTAGCTGAGCGTATCGCCGAAAAAGCACAACAAGAAATCGCAAGTAGCGAGCCTGATCTCTTCCTACTTTCAGCGCTTATCCGAGCTTTGGCTGGCGCACCAACAGAAGTTGCCTCTCCAGTGTTAGAAGCGATTTTACAAAGCCCTCGTTTAAGCCATCAGGAAATACTGATTGGCGTGGCTGGCCGAGCTTGGCACTTACTAGCCAATGAAAAGGTAGCAGAACAGTTTTTGCTGCGTTTAGCTCAAACTGGTAATCAAGCTCTATTTAATCAGTTATTTGCCGATTTAGTGATGCTACCTGAGTTAAGAATGGTGCTATTGCCTTTACTGCATTCAAACCCATCAGAGGAACTAGCAAATGCGCTAGTAAGCTTACAACAAACAACAAAAAGCTAAGAAAGGTTCAGGAATGATTGGTGATCTTTTAGCAATTTTAGGGCTCTGCTTTTTCTGTTACCTGTTTTGGCAACAGCGTCGCCAAGCCGAACTCGCAAAAGCGGCCATCACGCGTAAATGTGAGCAATTGGATCTCCAATTAATCAGCATCGCCTTTGGTGCCCATAAACTAAAAACGCCAGACGGAGTCTGGCGTTGGCATACGGTGTATCAATTTGAGTTTTCATCTCTTGGTGACGATTGCTACCAAGGAGAGTTAACCATGGTCGGTTTCAGGCCGCAGAACTTTCACCTACCACCGCATCGCTTGTAAATTCCATTTCAAAGTAAGGACCATATATATCCTTACTTTCTTTTGTTTTAACAAATCCCAGCTTTTTCAGTACTGCCATAGAAGCTTGATGATTGCTATTCACGTTAGCTTTCACCTTATTCAAGCCCAACTCACGGCACGCTTTGGGGAAAAATGCTTTTAGTGCTTCTGTTGCCAACCCTTTACCCCAATATGATTTATCAAAAATAAACCCTAATTCAGGTTCGGAATCGAGATTAGCAATGAACACGTGCCCCATATAGTCACGACTGGTGCTCTCTAGCACTGCCATACTATAAATGTTCTCATCATCCAGTATTTTCTCAAACATCTGTTTGGCAGACGCAACTGTATACGGACCATTCAATTCAGCACGGTTTTTCGCACAGCAATTCAGCATGACGAATTCTAGTTGCAACGACTCATTGTAGGGTAGAAGAAGCATTCTTCTGGTTACTATGGCCACATCTGTTCCTTGATTACAACAAACTTAATCTATCCGCAGATCACAAACTCGATGAGCTGAACATGCTCAATGATTGCGGGCATAACACCTTGTAGAGAAGCCGAAAGTTAAACCAACTGGTTGGAAAGGATATTGATCTGAGTTGTTTTTTATTAAGTGTTATTAGGAATTTATATATTTTGTGATATTGATATCCCCAAGTAACATCGAGATGCTTAATTCAATGAGAATACTGGATATCGTTTTTATATAAGAAAGACCCCGACACATAAGTATCGGGGTCATGGTCTTACTCGCAGCAGTCCGGCTACTAAAAGTGCTCCATGCATCATCCATAATAGTGGCTGATTCCGTCAGCTTATTCCTTACGTCGCCGTCCTAGCGGTGTCCTTATCATCCTGACTGCTAACATTCCTCGTTAGCACACGTCACTTGTTCCTTGAGCGGTGTCCCTTGCATCTTCCTGATGCTGTCCATAACCTCAATCCTAGAGGGGTCCATTGTCTATCCTTAGTCATCAACATCCTATTGATGATCGTATCCTTACAATGTCCTACGCTCCATGCTTGATTAATCATCCTGACCAACCAAATCGTCTTCCTGACGATAACCAAATCCTTGGTGCTTTCCTGTTCCATGTCTGCTTCCTGCTGACAACTCTCAATTTACGCCTTTTCCAAAAATAGACAATCTATCCAAGATAAATATTTGGCTCTCACATTGGTTAACAAGTTGTTAAATCATTATTTATCAGAAACTTAAGCTCTTCAGCTTCTCTTTTTCCGCTTACGAAATCGTTTTCTCTCACAACCTATGTAAGAGATCTCTCACACTACACTCTCCAAAATGCCATTCGCCAAATCAGCGCACTCAACGTATGATGATAGATATATCGTTGTTAAGGATTAAAAATGTTAACTCAAGACGTTACTAAAGAATTAGAAGCGGCAATGGAACAGTTGCAACAACAAGGAAAAGAGCCAACCGTAGCGTTAGTGAAAGCACGATTGAAAACGCCAGTTCCAATGCCAGCGTTAATCACCGCAATAAAAAGTTGGAAGAGTGCTCAACGCGTACCCAAGGTTGAAATCGCAGCACAGCACCACACCGATAATGATCGTCTTGAAGCCCTAGAACACACCGTAAAAATGCTAGCCATTCGTATTGAAGAGTTAGAAGCGAAACTCAGTGAGAAATCATCATGAAGTTATGGGTAGATGCAGACGCGTGTCCAAAAGTTATTCGCGAAACCATTGTGCGTGCCGCCGAGCGTACGGGGATTGAATGTACGTTTGTCGCTAACCACGTTGTCCCTGTGCCGAAAAGAGACAACATCCACTCGCTGCAAGTCCCTGCGGGATTTGACATCGCAGACAACGAAATCGTCAAGCGTGTAGAAGCCAACGATTTGGTGATCACGTCAGATATTCCGCTTGCAGATGAGGTTATCTCTAAAGGCGCTCAAGCCCTCAGTTCTCGTGGCGAGCTCTATACAAAAGACACCATCAAAGCTCGCCTAAATATCCGCGACTTTATGGAAACCATGCGTTCAAGCGGAATTCAGACAGGTGGGCCCGCCGCGCTTTCTCAAACCGATCGACGCGAATTTGCAAACCATTTGGATCGTATTTTGGCGAAATTTAAGAAGTAACCCTCACTCTATTCATATTGAGCCAGCAAATAAAAGCCTGGCTCATTCCTGAAAATTCATTCTCAGCATTGCACCCAAAGCGTGCTCTTACTCCCATTTGTTTTGTTCTGTTTATTTTTCATCTCGCTCACCATAGCTTCAATATGCAACGTGGTTTATTTTGAACGACGTTTTTAATAAGTGTATAGAGAATAATGGGCTTTAACATCGTTTCCAGTGGAAGCTACCTGCCAACGAATCAATGGTCTGATCGAGAGATGGATCACTTCCTAAAATTAGCGCCAGGGACCTGCCGAAATAAATTCGACGTTGAATATCGTCATGTAGCCAATACAAAAGAGACCGCTATTTACATGGCGGTGCAGGCAATAGAGCAGTGTTTAGGAAACACACATACCTTAAGCTCCGTTGATCTCCTTATCTACGCTAGCGGCACACACCACCAGTCTCTACCCTACGACGCCTCAGCGGTTCTCGCCGCGTTAGACGCTCCAACATGGCTAGAAAGCTTTGATTTGAACAGCACCTGTTTATCCTTTCTCTCTGCGCTTGACCTTGCTCAGAGTCTATTCTTAGCAAAACGGTACCGTCGGATTCTTATTGTCACCAGCGAACTCGCCACTGGCATCACACTGAATCGAAATTTTACGCTCAAACCAGAAGTTGCAACCTTATTCGCGGACGGTGCCGCCGCATTTTTGCTCGAAGAACACGACGATGATGGATTGCTCACCAGTCACTTTGAAACGCATCATACCGGGTATTCATTTTGTCAAATTAAGGGCGGAGGTAGTCATATCAATCCGCATACCTCCGAGCATCAAGCCTATTTAAAAAGTTGCCAGTTTGAAATGGAGGGCAAAGCACTCTTTAAACATGTGCGTAAAGCCTTACCAGCGTTTCTAAAAAAAGGCTTTGACGCCTCTCCGGTAACACTCGGCGATATTGATTATTTTCTTCCTCATCAAGCCAGCGCGCATGGATTAAAAAAACTGCCTTCACTCACCGGGCTACCAACAGAGAAAACCGTTAATCACTTTTCGACTTTGGGAAACCAAGTCGCCGCCTCACTCCCAATTAACTTACACTGGCTGCGTAATCAGCCAGAAGCCGCAGGAAAACATGTGTTATTAGCTGGCACCGCCGCAGGGTTGTCACTAGGGATGGGAGTGCTAAAACTATGAAGATATTGGTCACTGGTGGCAGCGGGATGTTGGGTAGCGCAATTCTGAGAATGTTTCACCAGCAGCATGAACTGCACTTTACAGCACGAAATACAGTCATAGCTAAACAACTCGCCGAGCAATTCGATGTTATCCCACATATAGTCGATTTAAGAGACCACTCAGCAGTTCATGCGGTATGCCAAGGTATGGATGCAATCATCCATTGTGCCGCTCTCTCAAGCCCATGGGGAAAGTGGCAGGCGTTTTATCAAGCCAATGTAGATGCCACCAAAAACCTCGTCAATGCGGCTAATACCTATCAAATCTCGCGTTTTATCCATATTTCCTCCACCAGCGTCTACTTTGACCATCAAGACCGTTGGAATATTCGAGAAACCGACGCCATAGCTTCATACTGGTGTAATGATTACGCACACACAAAATACCTATCGGAAATTGAAGCCGTAAAAGGCCAAAGCAAAGCGATCATTTTAAGACCGCGTGGCATTTTTGGACCCAATGATCGCGCGATTATCCCAAGAGTGCTTAAGGCGATAAAAAACAACACTCTGCTTCTGCCATCGGGTAGAAATCCTGTGGTTGATCTGACCTATGTCGACAACGTTGCCCATGCAGCGATGCTCGCTTGCACTCAGGCAGGCCAACTTCAGCATGGTGATGTGTTCAACATTTCCAACAACGAACCAATGCCAATTGAGACTGTTCTGCAAGCTTTATGTGAGGGGTTAAACCTAAAAGTAACGTTACAATCATTACCATACGGTGTGGTATCACCATTATTAAAGCTCAGTGAGCAAATACGAAGGCACTTACCACATCAGCCAGAACCAAGGCTCACCTCATACAGCGCAGGATTATTTAACTATCATCAAACTCTGGATATCAGCAAGGCGAAACAAACACTGAATTACCAACCGCTTTTTTCAATTCAAGAAGGAATACAGCAGTATGCAAACTGGTCTAAAAATAAAAATCTTTGAGGCTGGACACTGCGTACACCCAGGCTTTGTTGTCAAACCAGGTTCTGGTATCAAGCCTAGAGCATTTCCGGCAGCCGTTGCGTTAATTCAGCACCCAACACAAGGCAACATCCTGTTTGACACGGGATATCACGAGCATTTTTTTAGCGCGACTCGCCCCTTCCCTGAACGTTTTTATGCTTGGACAACACCTTGTCGCTATAAAAAAGAACACGGAATTGTTGCGCAGTTAGCAAAAGAAAGTCTCAAACCTCATGATATTGAACACTTAGTACTCTCCCACTTCCATGCTGATCACATTGCTGCCGTGTCTGAGTTTTCCCACTCTCAATTGCATTGCCAACAAAAAGGGGTGGATGCAATTACTAAAAGTGGTCGAATTGGAGGCGTAAGAAAAGGATACCTAAAAGCTCTACTTCCTCCACAACTTGAATCTAAATTATTCATTCATAGTGACTTTTCTGTACCAATCAGCCAAATTCTTCCTCAGTGCCAAGGTGTTAATTTGCTCTGTAAAGACATGTTCGACGACGGATTCATTTATATGGTTAGCTTGCCAGGCCATGCTGCGGGTCAAGTGGGCCTATTAGTTAAGAGAGAACGAGATTGGATGTTCTTACTCGCCGATGCATGTTGGTTAATTGAGAGCTTGAGTGAAAATATCGATCAGCATTGGCTGGCTAACATGCTTTGCGATGACACAAAGGCCTATAAAAACACCCTCTCCGAGTTGAGAAGTTGCTACCAACAAACCCACCACTTTGTTCGCTTCGTGCCTTCACATTGTCAGGAAACTATCCAGCAGCTAATCAAAGAAGGGTGGATGAAGTGATAACGCTTATCTCAGAATTCTGGCGAACCCGCTACCGCCCTTTCGGTTCAAGGGAACAAGTCGAAGCTTGGCAGCAACGACATTTAACGCAACACCTAGATTGGGTATGCTGTAATTCACCGTATTACCGCTCACTTCAAGGTGCAGTACTTAGTGATTTCCCTATCATGAATAAGCAAACCATGATGGAGAACCTCTCGGAGTTGAATACGAAAGGCTTAGATGCTGAACAGCTAATGCAACAAGCACTCGAAGCAGAACAGTCACGCAACTTCGCCGCTTCAAAAGTTGGCGATGTTACTGTTGGGCTTTCTTCGGGCACATCAGGCATGCGCGGGTTGTTTCTTGCTGACAAACAGGAAACGCAACTGTGGGCTGGCAATATATTGGCTCGCCTGTTGCCCAACCTATGGCAAAAGCACCGAATTGCGCTAGCCTTGCGCGCCAACAGCCCACTGTATAAATCCGTCGCGAAAGGCCCTGTCACATTCTTTTATGCGGATTTAACTAAACCTTACCAAGAATGGATAAAAGAGTTGGATGAGTTCCAACCCACGCTTTTGGTTGGTAGTGCGCAAGCTCTTCAGCTCTGCGCCCAGTTCAGCGGTCAATTTGGTCAACCCGCAATTCAACCACAGCGGATCATTTCTGGTGCAGAAGTCCTAACTGAGAGTGACCGTCACTTTATCTCTCAACGGTTCGACAGCGAACTCCATGAAGTCTATCAATGTACCGAAGGTTTTCTTGCATGTACTGATCAGCATGGACAAATGCGCTGGAATCAAGATGTTGTTTACATCGAAAAACATTGGCTGAATACCGAACGTACTCATTACAGCCCAATTATCACCGATTTTCGTCGTAAAACTCAGCCCATTATTCGTTATCAGCTCGACGATATTATTGAGAATAAACAGGATAATGGCGTATTTGAACCTCTTGGCGCGATTGCCGGACGATGTGGTGATCGCCTCACGCTAAACGCAAACCACGTCCCAGTGACGGTGTTACCAGATCTCATCTACCGCGCTATAACACTATCCGCCCAAAGTCGCGTGGATTACCGAATCACCCAAACAGGGTCACAAGCCATTCAAATTGAAGCGGATGTTCACCACCATCGGGTTATACATCAAGCCTTGATAAAGTTGTTTGACCAATTGCGGCTTGATCCTGTCAGATTTAGTTACCGCCCTGCGCCTATTTGGACGCCAATGAATAAACAACGACGTGTGGTGAACATATGCGGGTCTTAATCACCGGAGCCCGAGCACCAGTTGCACTAGAGTGGGCAACCATGTGTATGCATCATGGACATGACGTAATTCTCACCGATTCGCTAAAAAAAACTCTAGGATCGTTTTTGCGAGGTATCGAGTCTTATATCCCCACCGCTTCGCCTCGATTTGCGTTTCCCACCTATCAACAGCAGATCCTAAAAATCATTACTCAGATGCGTATTGATATGGTGATACCCACTTGTGAAGAAGTGTATTACTTGGCTCATGTTGCCAAACAATGCCCAGAAGTAGATTTTTTTCTGCCCAATGTAGGACTACTCAATGCCCTGCACAACAAGTTGACCGTCTTTGAACAGCTTCAAGATTTGCCAGAAATTACACTTCCCAAAACTCGTTTGGTCGCTGATAAAAGTGAGGTTGAAATTAATAAGAGAACCGTTCTAAAGCCAGTTTACTCTCGGTTTGGCGGGCAAGTCATAAGAGATGTGACGACTCAGTCTATTTCTGCCGCCACGATATCGCCCCTTTTCCCTTGGGTTCAGCAACAAAAAATCCAAGGGACTCCGGTGTGTAACTATGCAATTTTTGAACATGGTGAACTTAAAGCACACCAAGCTTATGTACCGAAATACTGTGTAAACAGCTCGGCCGCCAGTGCTTTTCAGCCGATCTCATGCAAACGACTAGATAGATTTATCGCCGCTTTTGGTAAACGTCATACTTATCATGGGCAAGTGTCGTTTGACTTCATCAAATCACAAGATGAACTCTACGTGATTGAATGTAACCCAAGAGCCACCAGTGGTTTGCACCTACTCTCGTCTCGATGCAACCAACTGCTTCCTAATATGGAGTTTACCAGTCCTTCCAAGCAGCGATTGCATCATTTAGGTCCAATAACACTCATCGCTGCAGGCGGGTTATCCCTGTTCAAGGCTCGAACTTGGCAAGATTGGTGGTCTGGAGTGAATGTGATGCAACAGCATAACTTACCGGTCGGGAGCCAAATCCGGAGTATGTTTGAATTACTCCGGTTAGCTAGGCAGAACAAGACGAAGTGGAGCGACGCTTCTACCGTTGATATTGAGTGGAATGGAGAGGCATTGAACTCATGACACTTTCCTCTCAAGAATGGCATCAAACCTTTATCACTCTTATGCAGTCAAATCCTATTGATGAATGCACAGCAAGCTTTGGTTGCTACTATATCGATGATGTTGCCATTCCTTACTCCGTAACACCAAAAATACCAAACAACTGTTATGCAGTCTCCCCTATGACACTGCTTAGTGGCTACGCCGAAGAAGAGCTTCACAAAGTCAAAAATGTGGCTGTTCGATGGGTATGTAAGTTACTTATTAATATGACTAAACCAATCTTATCATTGGCTGGATTGGATCAAGTCCAAACGCTCAACAATCAGTGCTTGTCCACCAATATGTATAGCGAACAATGGGCAGCCTTAAATCTCGATGAACTGCGTCGCGTCGCACTCGATCAATACCCCACCTTTCCCTTGGTGCTTCGCTCCCTCAACCAGCGTCAGCATTTACACTTAATTCAGCGATTGAAGCAGCCAAAATGGCAAAGCTTGGTAACACGACAAGTGTATTTACTTGATGATTGGCAAGCGTTCAGCTTCAACCGAGATTTAACGAAAGACTTCAAACTGCTTAATGATAAAGATTGGCAGTTTAGGCCACTGACCACTGATGAAGAATTTCAGCGCGCCAAAGAGTTATATGACATGCTTTACCTTAATAAATACAGCATCAATAACATCCAGTTTTCAAGCCAATATTTAAAACAGGCGAGCCAGAACAAATTAGTACATTTAGTGGGACTGTTTTATCAAGAAGAGATGCTGGCTACGTTAGGCATTGTAGAAATTGATAATGATATGACTTGCCCAATTTTTGGCTACGATACCAATAAGCCACAACGCCTCGCATTGTATCGTCGAATATCGGCCTATACCATCCGCCATGCCATGATATACCAGCGTCGCTTTAATATGAGCTCAGGTGCTCCGGCTTTTAAACGCAACAGAAAAGCCCAGCCAGAAATTGAATTTAGCTATGTGTATATTGCGCACTTACCCTGGTACAAACGCATAATTTGGAAAAGCTTGTGCTGGCTCACTCAGCACTTTTATCGCCCTTTGTTGATACGTTTTCAGCTATAAACCGACATCTATAATCAGGTAAGCCTGCGTACACAGTCTCAATCGATAAAAAAGCCTGCGACGTTCGCAGGCTTTTTATAATGGAGCTGTGTGAGGTAACCGTTTTCTACGGTGTGTAGTATGTTGCTGCGCCAGGGCCTACTGGTAAACCAAATACGAATACCCATAGGTAGAACAGCACACTCCAACCTACAATGAAGCAGATTGAGTAAGGTAGCATGGTCGCGATCAGCGTACCGATACCTAAGTTCTTCATGTAACGAGTCGCTACGGCAAGAATCAAACCAAAGTAGCTCATCATTGGAGTAATGATGTTTGTCGTCGAGTCACCAATTCGGTAAGCAGCCTGAATCGTTTCCGGTGCATAACCAACAAGCATCAACATAGGAACAAAAATCGGAGCCGTTACTGCCCACTGTGCCGATGCCGAACCAATCATTAGGTTGATAAAGCCACACATCAGGATGAAGGCAAAGAACAACATTGGGCCAGTTAAGCCAATTTCTTGCAGGAAGCTAGCGCCAGCAACCGCGAATACCTGACCGAAGTTAGTCCATTTAAAGAAAGCAACGAACTGAGCCGCAAAGAAAACTAATACAATGTACATGCCCATAGAAGACATAGATTTCGCCATTGCATCAATTACATCGCGATCCGTCTTCATCGTGCCAACAACTTTACCAAACACAAAGCCTGGAATAGCAAAGAACACAAAGATGAATGCCACGATACTTTTCAGGAATGGTGAACCTGCAATTGTACCTGCATCAGAACGTAGAATGCCGTCTTCTGGAACAACCGTCCAAGCAAGCAGCGCTGAAACAACCAGTACAGCAACACCTGCTAGTTTTAGGCCTTTCTTCTCAATGTCTGTTAAGCCACCCATTTTGTCGTTCGACAAATCTTCTGAGGCTTCTTCTTCACTGTATTTGCCAAGCTTTGGCTCAACAATTTTTTCAGTAACAAACGCACCTGTGATTGCAATGAAGAATGTCGACACAAACATGAAGTACCAGTTAACTTCTGGACCAACAGTGTAAGTTGGGTCAATCATTTGCGCCGCCGTTTCAGTAATGCCTGACAACAGCGGGTCAACCGTACCAATAAGTAGGTTTGCTGAGTAACCACCAGATACACCAGCGAACGCCGCAGCAAGACCGGCAAGTGGGTGACGACCTAAAGAATGGAACAGCATTGCAGCCAGTGGAATAAGTACCACATAGCCAAGCTCTGATGCCGTATTTGAAATGATACCCGCGAAAACGACCGTCACTGTTACCATGCGTTGTGATGCACCCATGACTAAGCCACGCATTGCTGCAGATAGCAAGCCTGAGTATTCAGCAATAGCAACACCCAACATCGCAACCAATACCGTACCCAAAGGTGCAAAGCCGACAAAGTTTTTCACTAGATTGGTAACGATTAGTTCAAGGCCATCAGCGTTAAGCAAGCTAACGACATGAATCATGCCATCCGCGGCACGACCTTTTGCACCCTCAGGACGAGGATCAACTACGGAAACTTCGAAGTATCCTGCAATACCCGACATCACCAGAATGGCTAAACAGAAAATGGCAAATAGTGTGATCGGGTGGGGTAATAAGTTCCCCAAATATTCGACAGTATCCAAAAAGCGCGTAAACAGCGGCTTCTTAGGCGAGTTTTGTTTAATTGAATCAGATGAACTCATCTGTTCCCTCCTTGTTTTTATTCCTATGCAAATGTGACAAAAATGTCAAAAAGCGTGCGAAGGGTACTTGAGTAGAAGGTCAAATAAAAGCCCTAAATGTTACAAACTGTGACGAACAGAGGCATTTATAACCAACATTGAATAAAAATGTAGATATTTCATCCATGTAAGATAATTAACTCAACATTATCAATTAAACAAAACCATAAGTTAGATATATGCAGGCTGATTACTTTTGCACAGCTTTGAATCTCGGGTTCGTTTTACAAATGACATAAAGACGCCCTCTCCGTTTTACAATCTGACAATCCGGATGACGACTTTTTGCACTTTTTAATGATTTTACTACCTTCATGATTTATTCCTTTTCGCTCTTAAATTGACCAAAACGACGGTTGAAGTTCGCAATGCGACCTTCGGTTTGTACAACGCGCTGTTTACCGGTGTAGTACGGGTGAGAAGCTGACGACACATCTAACGTAAAGTAAGGGTAAGTTTTGCCATCTTTCCATTCGATGGTTCTCTCCGTTTTCAACGTAGAACCAACGACAAAGTACTTATCTACACTGGTGTCGTGGAACACCACAGGACGATATTCAGGGTGGATTCCTGGTTTCATAATACTTTTCCTTTCAATTAAATTGTTATGTTATAACATTTTAATTAATAATCATTATCAACAAGAAAAGCAAGAGAAATTTGTGATACTTTTTATCTCAATGAATTCTTAAAGGTGTCCACCATGTATTCCATCGAACCCATCGGCGTCATTGAGACACCGTACAAAGAAAAGTTTGCAGTTCCGCGCCAACCACGCTTAGTACCAGAGGCTAAAGCACGCGTAAAACTGTTAGGTGCAGCAAATAGCCCTGAAGCAGTGCGTGGGCTAGAACAGTTCTCTCACGTTTGGTTGTTGTTTCTATTTGATCAGAACCTGGAAGCTGGTTGGAAACCAACTGTACGTCCGCCACGATTAGGCGGCAATGAACGAATTGGTGTCTTTGCCTCGCGCTCGACTTTCCGTCCAAACGGAATCGGAATGTCAGCCGTTGAAGTGAAAGGAGTCACTAAGCAAGGCGATCAAATCTATCTTGATTTAGGCAGTGTAGATCTCGTGGATGGGACACCGATTGTGGATATTAAGCCTTATATCCCCTATTCGGATTCTATTTCGGAAGCACAAGGCGGATACGCAGACCAAGAGCCAGAAAAGTCACAAGTCACCTTTTCTGCTCAAGCATTAGCAACGATAGAAAATCGATCCGATACTGACTATGTAAGATCAGTCATTGAACAAGTTCTGGCACAAGATCCTCGCCCTGCATATAAGAAAAACAAGCCGGACGACAAAGAATATGCGGTAAATTTGTTCGACTTGAACGTAAAGTTCACAGCAACAAGCAACTTAATAACGGTTACCGCTATTGAAAGCTTTTGACAAACGCAATTGGCTGATATTATAGACGGCTAACAAATTTCCCTTTCGGGAACTCCCATACTCCTGCTTATTCAAGCTTGAGTATCTAACTTAAATAAACGGATAAATTTAATGCGTACCAGTAATTATCTTCTTTCTACTCTGAAGGAGACTCCAAACGACGCAGAAGT
>NZ_JAWOVM010000052.1:0-30875 GCF_033339895.1 Vibrio sp. 1751 | reverse complement strand
GGCGACGCGATGCTTTGTACATCAAGAGCTTTTAACTCGTCAATATGACAAGCTTCAAGTGTATAGGTTTCATGCGTATATGGGTTAGTTTGCTTACCCAAATAATCTACTAGCAACTCATAAGGCTTGACTGCGGGGTTGACCACTACCGCTTTAAACCCAAACTTGTCATTTAGCCACGTTGACATAAAACCGCCTAATGAACTGCCCACTAGACCAATTTTATAGTCGTCTTTATATTGCTCGATAATATCCAACAACATTTTCGCCGCTTGCTGAGGATAACAAGGTAACTGGGGAACAATCACCTTGATATCAGACCTATGTTGCTCGCAGTAGGCTCTCATCACATTCGCTTTCATGGAGAGTGGAGAGCTATTAAAGCCATGGATATAGAGAAGAAGTGAAGGTTTACTCATAGATATCTCGCACAAAAAAGCGAGCCCGAACAGAGAGCTCGGGCGCGTTAGTAGCCGTTAGAAGAGAAGTCTGGTTGGAACTGGCCATCAGGAAGCCGACCTACTTGGGTCGTAATATCGCCACAAGCGTGTAGTTGCAGCTCCCGCCAACCAGGCGAAGTGGTATCAAGGGCAAAATCATCCGAGTTAGGCTTAAACTGAACACAAGTTGAGGGTGTTGCCATCACTCGAATGCCCTTGTGAAGCACATTCATATCTTGATGAACATGACCACAGAGAATGCCTTTCACGTTATCAAAACGCTCGACAACCTGCCAAAACGCTTCGGCATCTTTTAAAGTATGTTGATCAAGCCACGCGCTTCCCACCAGTAACGGGTGATGATGCAACAAAACAAGTGTGTGTCTTTCTGGGTGTTCGGCTAGCTTTTCTTCGAGTAGCGTTAATTGCTGATCACTCAAGCGCCCATGAGGAACGCCAACAACTTGCGAGTCTAAAAGAATTAACTGCCAATGCTCGCCAAGCAACACATGCTCTGCGGCTTTGATTTGTGGCGAAGGCAAAACACTGCCCATATTAGGCTTGTAATCATGATTACCAGGTAGCCAAAAGCAGTCTTTCTCTAGCGGTTCAATGCCGTTGGCAAAGCGCTGATAAGATTCTGCACTATGGTCTTGGGAAATATCGCCCGTCGCCAAGATGTAATCAAACGCCACGTTGCGGCGTAAAACATCAGCAACAACAGCATTAAAGCTATCGACTGTTTTTACGCTTAGCAAACTTCCCTCATCGGCAGCAAACAGATGAGTATCCGTAATTTGTAAAAGTTTGATGCTGTCACTAGATGATTGCAAAATGAAAACCTGATTCGTCCACTATATCGTTATTTGTTATTTTCCTTTAGTGACGTGACGATCAATTGAAGGCAAGTGGTGTTCTACTGATACCACTTCGTAAACAAAACGTCAGCCATTCACCGAGGAATGTGTTTAATTGATGCTTTTCATCTTTCTGCATCAGTTGGTCATTGGGATAATCATACTTAGCTTTTATGCGAGAGAACTCTCCGCTTGAGCATACTTCGGCTACTCTCGCATCATGATAAAGCCTGACAGACATCGTCGGTAAAGGAAACACTGGCGTTTCATCACTCTGACATATCTCAACAACTGTGGTGTATTTTGTGATTTCATTCACGGTCAATTGGTAAACCATGTTCGCCGCTTGGTAGCAACGTACATCCCCAACTTCGGCAGAAGCAGGCAATAAGGCGTTCAACTTAGCGTAGTTGGTCTCATACGTTCTCATAAGACCAGCTAAATCAACATGATATTGTTGTTTTTCAGCCAATTGTGCCATTACTCACTCTCCACCGTTTGGGATTGTCCCCATTCTGACTTTAACTCTTGATGGTGTAATTGCAGCCATTGCAACGCAATAATCGACGCACCATTTTCAAATTTCCCGTCCTTCACCCATTGATACGCCGTTTCACGACTCATGACATGAACTCGGATATCTTCATTCTCATAGTCTAAACCATGAATGCCGTGCGCTTTAGACGCATCCACTTCACCAACAAAGACGTCTAGCTTTTCCGAGCAACCACCAGCCGAAGGATAATAAGAAGTGACAGGTATAACGCGCCCCACCTGAATCCCCGCTTCTTCGACAGCCTCTCGACGAATTACGGCTTCAGCTGATTCATCGCGGTCAATCATACCGGCGACAATTTCTAGCTGCCAAGGGTGTTCATGTTCCAACGCGCCAATACGAATCTGTTCAATGATTACGACCTGGTCCGTCTTTGGATCATAAGGAAGCATCGCTGCTGCGTGACCACGCTCGAACATTTCTCGTTCGACAACTCCACTCCAACCACCAGCAAATAGCCTATGCTGAAAGCGGTATTTCACCATTTTGAAAAAACCTTCAAATAAGGTTTCTTTCGAGATGACTTTTACATCTCGCGAAGTAAAATCTTGTTGTTGTTTGTCACGCTGTTGCATTCAACACCTCTCTGAGTGAATCCTGTAGTTTACTCATTGTTATTCGCTTGCTCAAAGGACTTGGCTCAACTTTTTGTATAATAGTTACAAATTAATTTAAGTCTTTGCTAAAAATTTATTGCACAAGTGGATAATTACGTGTAAAAAAGTGCAAACTTTAGAGTAAATATCGTGCAAATTGAGTTAAACTACTGAGAATTAACCAATCTATGGACCGCGGGAATAGAAAATGAAAAAATTGCTTCCACTATTTATCAGTGCAGCGCTAGGTAGCATGAGTACGTCTGCGTTCGCAGACTCTTTGGCTGAAATCTACGACTTGGCAAAACAAAATGATCCACAATTGCTCAGTGTAGCAGCACAACGTGACCAAGCTTTCGAAGCAATCACCTCAAGCCGTAGTGCTCTATTACCACAAATTAACCTTACTGCGGGTTACAATTTAACTCGTGGTGATACTGAATACGATTCAAATCTAATTAGCGACGTATCAAACGATGGCAACGCACTAACCGCTGGCGTTAGCTTTTCACAAGCACTTTACAACCGCGCATCTTGGATCTCTCTAGATACTGCTGAGAAAAGTGCTCGCCAAGCAGACGCAACTTACGCAGCGACGCAACAGGCACTGATTCTTCGCGTGTCACAAGCGTATTTTGAAGTTCTACGCGCACAAGATAATCTTGTTTTCGTACGTGCAGAAAAAGCCGCGGTTGGCCGTCAACTTGAGCAAACTAAACAGCGTTTTGAAGTAGGTTTGTCTGCAATCACTGACGTGCATGACGCACAAGCTCAGTACGACCAAGTGCTAGCGGACGAAGTGTTGGCAGAAAACGCGCTCACTAATAGCTACGAGTCACTGCGTGAAATTACAGGCCAAGAGCACAAAGATCTCAACATTTTGGACACTGGCCGCTTCACTGCTAGCCCATCGACCGTACCTGCTGAATCGCTCATTGATGAAGCAAAAACCAAAAACCTGACCTTGCTATCTTCACGTATTCTTCAAGACATTGCGCGTGACAATATTTCACTAGCAAGCTCTGGCCACCTACCAACGCTCTCTCTAGACGGTGGTTACAACTACGGTGATACTTCTCATAGCTCTCGTGACAACACGACAGACAACTTCAATATTGGTGTGAACCTTGCTGTACCGCTATACACAGGTGGTAACGTAACCTCTCAAACCAAACAAGCTGAATACGCGTACGTGGCAGCAAGCGAAGATCTTGAAGCACAGTACCGTAGCGTAGTCAAAGATGTTCGCGCACAAAACAACAACATTAACGCCTCTATCGGCGCATTACGTGCGTATGAGCAAGCGGTTATTTCTGCACGCTCTGCACTAGAAGCAACAGAAGCTGGCTTTGATGTAGGTACTCGTACTATCGTTGATGTACTGGACGCGACTCGTCGTCTATACGATGCGAACAAAAACCTATCGAACGCTCGTTACGACTACATTTTAAGTGTTCTTCAGCTACGCCAAGCAGTTGGTACGCTAAGCGAACAAGACATCTTGGACGTTGATGCAGGTTTGAAAGCGGCAAAATAACCGCGAACTGAATACTTCAGGTCTTAATAAATAAAAAACGCCAGTTGAGTTATCAGCTGGCGTTTTTTATTACTTGTAGTTCAGAGCTTAAAAGTGCCTCTGAACTACAAGTATCAAAAAGGCCGCACTTAGCGACCTTTATGAGCAAATAGCATTTCAATGCTAACAAACAGCAGCCTTAGCCCTTACCGCCTTTGATTGCATTAATGATTTCACTGGTCGAGCAGCCATCTTCAAAGTTCAATACACGAACTTCACCACCCGCCGCAATGACTTCTTTACCACCAGCAATCTCTTCTGGTTTGTAGTCACCGCCTTTTACTAGCAAGCTTGGTAGAACTTCTGAGATCAAACGCTGCGGCGTATCTTCACTAAATGGTACAACCCAATCCACAGCGCCCAAACCTGCCAACACCGCCATGCGGCGATCGGTTGGGTTTACCGGACGACCAGGGCCTTTAAGGCGTTTTACTGACTCATCGGTATTTACCGCAACGATTAGGCGATCGCCCAGTTCAGCAGCATGGTTTAAGTAAGACACATGGCCAGCGTGTAGAATATCAAAGCAGCCATTTGTCATAACGACTTTCTCGCCACGAGCTCGTGCTTTTTTCACCGCTTCGATCAGTGCTTTTTCTGAAATCACACCGTAATCCGTGTCTTGGCTGCCATGTACCGCTTCTGCTAATTCAATCTCAGAAAGCGTTGACGTGCCTAGTTTACCAACTACAACACCTGCCGCTGCGTTTGCTAGTGCACACGCTTCTTCAAATGATTTGCCTGCGGCAACAGACGCTGCCAATACAGAGATAACCGTGTCGCCCGCACCTGTCACGTCGTACACTTCTTTCGCTTGAGTTGGAAGGTGGAACGGTTCCTGACCACGACGAATCAAGGTCATTCCGTTTTCGCTGCGTGTCACTAAAAGCGCTTCAAATTCAAACTCTTCAACCAAAGCCAGCGCTTTCTCTACTAGCTCTTGGTCAGATTTCACTTTACCTACAACGTCTTCGAACTCTTTCATGTTTGGCGTAAGAAGTGTTGCGCCACGGTAGCGTTCAAAATCCGCACCTTTCGGGTCAATGAAAACCGGAATATTTGCTGCGCGCGCTTTTTGAATGTATGCCTGAACATGCTCTAACGAACCTTTTGCGTAGTCAGACATAATCACGGCTTTAACGTTTGGCAGTGCGGCATCCATACGCGATAGCACAGGTGCAGAATCTGTGTTTTCAAATTTGTCTTCGAAGTCGAGGCGGATCAGTTGTTGTCCACGGCTCATTACACGAAGCTTCGTAATCGTTGGGTAATCAGGCAGCGCAACGAAATCGCACTTCACATTGAGCGAGCTCAGCGTCTCCGTCAGCACTTTTGCAGGCTCATCTTCCCCAGTTAGACCAACAATGTGAGCATGGCCACCTAATGATGCGATGTTCATCGCAACGTTCGCAGCACCACCAGGACGCTCTTCATTGTTTTCTACTTTTACAACAGGAACCGGCGCTTCAGGAGAAATGCGCCCGGTTGGGCCATACCAGTAACGATCTAGCATGACATCACCGATGATGAGCACACCAGCGCTGTTGTAATCAGGTAGAATTGGTTTCATTGTTGGTCTCCAAAAATTAAATCGAAGTGAGTTTATCACAGCCCTTATCGAGGCTAAATATATGGTCTTAACTGAACCACTGATTCCAAGCCTGTTTTACCCACTCCCTTTCGGCAACAAACTTATCTTCCACCACATCAGCGTCTAAATTGAGTAGATTTCGGCGGTGTATTTCGTTGCGCATTGTCGTGTAAGCACGTATCAACTGCATTGCTTGGTCTTCGTCCATAACATCTTGCGCAATGAGCGTTTCAAAGATGCGCACATTATCACACCAACGCGTCAATTTCGGCTTATCGTGACTATAGTTGAGCACTAGGTACTGAGCGAGAAATTCGATATCGGTAATCCCACCTACATCTTGCTTGAGCATAAAGCGGCCTGGCTTTTTCCCCCCAAGATGACCGCGCATTTTTTCTCTCATTTCGACAACGTCTTTTTTCAGTTCAGCTTGATCGCGTGCTTTGCACAGCACATCATGCCGCGTATTGTGAAATGCAATTGCCAGTGGTTCATCACCATAAATCATGCGCGCGCGGACAAGTGCTTGATGCTCCCATGTCCACGCGTCTTGATGTTGATAGTCGTCGAACGCGTCCGTTGGACTAACCAACAAACCCGATGCACCGGACGGACGCAATCGGGTATCGACCTCGTATAAAATACCGGAAGCGGTGCGAGTGGAGAAAATATGAATGATACGCTGTGCTAAACGAAGGTAGAACTGACGACCATCAATCTCTTTTTTGCCGTCAGTGTAGACATTGACTGGGCAGTCATGCATGAAGACAATATCCAAGTCGGAGTTATAGCCGAGCTCCCACCCTCCGACTTTACCATAGCCAATTACAGCAAAGCCTTTACCTTCACGATCTTTCACATGCGTTGGCTCGCCGTACTTTTCAGACACTTGCAACCAAGCCTGACTGATCACCGCATCAACGATAGCTTCCGCTAAATAAGTTAAATGGTCACTCACTTTCATCACTGGCAATGCGCCAGCAATATCTGCCGCTGCAATACGCAAAATACAAATTTGCTTAAACTGACGCAACGCTTCCATTTGCTGTTCCATATCATCTTCAGGAATACGCGCCAAATAATCACGTAGCTCTGTACGGTAACTGTCTAATGGAATGGGATTGTACAGCTGCGCAGGGTCGATCAACTCATCAAGCAAGATAGGATAACGAGACAGCTGCTCTGAAATCATTGGGCTTGCGGTACACAAACGTACGAGCTGCACCAGAGCCGCTGGATGCTCATCCAATAATTCCAAGTAAGTCGTGCGAGTGCAGATGTTGTGTAGCAAGTGAAGTACACGAGATAAACCAAACTGTGCATCAGGATGGGCAAAGACCGCATCAAACACTTTCGGCATCAAACGATTGAGCACTTCGCGTCCACGTGGGCCTAACGTTTTTTTGGCCAGATCGGTTTTAAAGTTGATGATGGTTTTCGCGCATGAAGCAAAGTCTTCAATCTGAATATCCTGCTGCAAGATATGCTCAAGAACATCTTGTTTGTCGGCCATATCCCATAGCTCATGAAAATGACGAGCAACGGTAGTCCCCTCGTCTTCTTCATCATCACCAATTAGTGATTCAAAAACTTGGTGAACATTTGCCATATGCTGCTGGGTTTGCTCAATCAATTGATCCCAACAGCTCATTTTCATCGCGGTGGCGAGCTTTAAGCGTTCGGTTTCGCAATCAGGCAGCGTCTGGGTTTGCTTATCCGCCATTGCTTGCAACAAGTTTTCTAATTGACGCAAGTACTTGTATGCGGCTTCTAGATCGCTGACTTCTTGTGGAGTAAGCAATGCCAGTTCTTCAATGCCTTGCAGTGTTTCCAACAGCCCTCGATTACGTAAAGAAGGTTCTCGACCACCTCGAATCAATTGAAAAACTTGAGCGATAAATTCAATTTCTCGAATGCCACCCGCACCTAGCTTAATGTTGTTATTCAACCCTCGGCGGCGAACCTCGCTACTGATCATCGACTTCATTCGACGCAAAGATTGAATCGCACTGAAATCAATATAACGACGAAAAACAAAAGGGCGCAGCATTTGGCGTAGCTCTTGATACTGCGGGTACATCTCACATCCCATCACCCGAGCTTTGATCATCGCGTAACGTTCCCAATCTCGCCCCTGCTCTTGGTAATAATCTTCAAGTGCGGCATAGCTCATTACCAAGGGGCCACTTTCTCCAAATGGGCGAAGTCGCATGTCGACGCGGTAGCAAAAACCATCGAAGGTTTGTTGGTCGAGCGCTTTGATGATGCGTTGACCAAGACGAGTAAAGAACTGGGCATTGGCAATGCTGCGGCGTGCGCCTTGGGTTTCGCCATTCTCTGGATACGTGAAAATTAGATCAATATCGGAAGAAAAGTTTAGCTCGCCACCACCCAGTTTCCCCATGCCGATAATTAACATCGGCTGCACTTCACCGTCCTCACTTGTTGGCGTGCCCCACTCCTGACAACACACTTGATATTGCCATTGATAGGTTTCAAAAATCATCGCTTCTGCCAACTCAGATAAGTGGCTTAAAGACGTCTCTAGAGACCATGCATGCGTGAAATCCTTCCACGCAATGTACACCATTTCTCGATTGCGAAACTGACGCAATACGCGATGACCAGACATCTCATCAGGACATTGTTCCAACAGTTCAGCAAGGCGTGAGCGGTAAGACTCCTGACGACTTGGCTGCGCTAACATACTTGGCAACTCACGGGCTAGGACTTCATCGCGATGAATGGCTTCAGTTATAAACTGGCTTAAGCCCGCCACATAACGAAATTGCTGCGCAACCTCATCGGGCCAAAGGGGAAAATAACCTGCGTCTTGGGCGTTTTGTACGGCAGATTCAGCGATAGAAATCAGTGGCGAAGGCAGCTGCATTTTTCTTCCTTGTTTGAAAAGCACGGTAACTCATTCTTTATACCAGACTGAAAGCAAATAAAAACGCCCACAAAAGGTTTGTGGGCGTTTTATCAAAAGTTCGGGATCGAATATTAAACTTGGAAAGATTTGATCTTCTTGTCTAGCTCACCTGCATTATTTTGCATCATTTCAGAGGTTTCTAGCAGCTCGGTAACAACAACAACTGAGGCTTCAACCAACTCACGTACATTGGTGAGGTTTTGGCTCATCTCTTCTGCAACACTGCTTTGCTGACCAGACGCCGTCGCGATCTGGAAGTTCATGTCATTGATTTGCGTCACTTGCCCAACAATACCATCGAGCTCAGATCCAGCATTAGAAACCAGCTCGTTTCCATCTGCCGCTTCTACAACGCTTTTTTCCATGAGTTCTACCGCAGATTCAGCACTGGTTTGCAGCTGTGCGATCATCTTTTGAATTTCTACCGTCGCTTGTTGTGTACGTTGGGCAAGGTTACGAACTTCATCTGCAACCACAGCAAAACCCCGCCCAGCCTCGCCAGCTCGCGCCGCTTCAATCGCCGCATTCAGTGCAAGCAGGTTGGTTTGTTCAGAAATGCCTTGAATCGTCCCTACAACGCTACCAATGGCTTCAACACGTTCTTCAACTTGGTTAACCGCTTGTGCCGATGAAGCGATATCCGACGAAAGTTCACTCATTTTCGCCATTGTACTTTGCAAGAACTGCTGACCAGAAATTGCTTGTGCGGAAGCTTGCTCTGTTAGAGAAGATGCCGTCTGGGCATGTTCCGCAACCGTTTGGACCGTCGACGACATTTCACTCATCGCCGTAGCAAGTTGATCAATTTCGTTAAACTCTTCTTGCGCCGATTCCTTCGTTTCCGACATGCTCAGCGTCATGACTTCGGTGAGCGTTG
Organism: Vibrio sp. 1751; assembly: GCF_033339895.1. NCBI lineage: Bacteria > Pseudomonadati > Pseudomonadota > Gammaproteobacteria > Vibrionales > Vibrionaceae > Vibrio > Vibrio sp. 1751. The sequence continues at coordinate 21,450 of NZ_JAWOVM010000052.1, read as the reverse complement.
ATAATTCATCAGACGCATTAATTTGCATTTGAATAACATCGTGCAATTGTCGACGTGTCTTTTCTAATTCACGTGCCACGTCTCCGTATTCATCTTTACAATCCATACCAAATGGAACAGAGAGGTTCTTGCTCGCCATCAGTTTGATCGCGTCGCTCAGATACTGTGTTTGACGCAACATCACTCTAGCCGCCGCTAATAAGAGCACGACAAAAACCACAATCAATAAGGCGGTTTGCCAAGCAACTTGCGTTAAATATGCTTCATAATGCTGTTGGGCAACTTGCGCGTTTTGTGTCGCCGCTAAAAGTGAGTCGTAAAAAGTGTTTGCGTCCCACAGTTGTTTTGCCACGATCAGGACAGTACTGAAGACCATCAACATGACCATTTTAGGCACCAGTCGAATGTCGGATATGACCCTTTCCCATGGCTTAAATGCCAGCTTTTCCATTGTCAGTTCTCCACCGAGTCTTATATAGTCTTTATCTATAATCTTTATATTACTTATAGTTATGTTCGCGCTTTGCGTGGTTACGCGATTTATTTTGAGCTTCGTATGAAAAACAATGATATCAAAGACAGCACACGACCGATGGGCCTGTTGTCACTAATATTGTCTTTTATGGCACTATTTGTGATCTCTGGCTTGTTGTTTTTCCCGATCGATCACGAAACCCGTCAAGTTCTTATCGGTCTGGATTTCATAATCTGTAGTATTTTTCTACTACAGCTCACCATTGATTTGATCCGGTCCACAGATCGCTGGTTATTCCTTAAACGTCATTGGATAGATTTCGTGGCGAGCATCCCATTGATAGAGCCCCTGCGCTTTGCTCGTATTTTTCATATTATGCGAGTGGTATTAGTACTGCGTTCGTCAAAGTTCATTTTGCATCAGCTCAAAGAAAACCGCCGCGAAACCACGGTCGCCTCTATACTGCTATTGATGGTTATCCTCATAACACTCGGTTCTAGTGCAATGCTGTTTATCGAAGCGAAAAACCCAGAAGCGAATATTCGTACTGGCGCCGATGCTTTGTGGTGGGTATTTGTAACAATCTCAACGGTTGGTTACGGCGATCATTATCCAGTGACCTCCATAGGAAAGTTTTTGGCTGTCATCATCATTGTTTGCGGGGTGGGTATCTTTGGTATGATCTCGGGTCTTATCACCTCTATCCTTACTGCCCCAACGAAACAACAGACGCACAGTTCAATCAATAAAGAACGTATGCTCGAGCAGCTCCTAACCCAACAAGCTCAAATACTAGAACGACTCGATTTCATGGAAAAAGAGCTACAACAACGTAAAACAGAGACAAAAAAATAGGACCATGCGGTCCTATTTTTTTGTCGTTACCACCAGAACGATCATTCACGCCAATAAGGCTGTACTTCCACACTGATCGCTCGGGTTTGATCCATTGCATGCAAAATTGAGCGCTCTTGACGGTGCAACCAGCGTTCTAACTGCTCTTTTTCTGCGTCTTCCAGCATATCAACCAACGGGAGCAAGTGGTTCAGCATTAGCAGATCATCGATACCATGCACCAGATCCGCCCATGGTAAACGGAAGCTGTTACGCTCATCCGAGTTATACAAACTCGCGAAACCAATACCAGTATAGAGGTTACGCAATAAGCGATAACGCTGATCAACGTACTCTTGCGCCGTCAAATCGCGCTCTGCTGGGAAAGCTTCCATTAGCTCAGCCCAAGTGCGATCGAGCTGAGTAACTGAAAACGGCATGATATTACTTGCCATTTTTTCACGTGCTTTTTCATCAAGAAATGGCTGCCAACCGCGCGCTAAGATCCAGCGGCTTAGATCCAGCAGTAACCCTGTGTAACGCGCGGAATTGAGCAACCCTAGCACTTCTTCACGGCTTGGCAACTCTTGTAACTGCTGAGTCAACTCAGATACTAAGAACTTACGTGCATCCAACTTGCGCAGCACATTGCCTTTGTCATCTAAAAGCTCTTCAAGGTGTGCATGCTCATCCAACCAACTCAGTTCTTCTTCCAACCATTTAAGCTCTTGGCGCAGAATCGCGCTCGCGCGACGAGGGACAATCCCGCCAAAAATGGTCAATGTTTGACGAATGAAACGAATGGCATTACTGATTTCACGCAGTGCTTCCACGCTGTCACGCTCAGCATAAATTTGCTCGTGATAATGCCAATGAGACAAAGCGTGCTCTAAAGAGTTGATCAAGCAAAATTCAACGGTATCCGTCGGACTACTGTCCACAAGTGCCAATGATTTTACTTCATCACCCGCATAACCGCTTGCAAGTCGATAACCTTTCGCCGCTTTGCTCAAGTTACCCAAGCGCATACCACCTTGCTCGCAAAAGCTGCGTGCCAGTGTGAATAAAGCTTCGGTTTGGCCAGACTTAAGTTCCAGTTCAACTTCGCAAATTGGCTCTTGCTTCTCTTCTTCGTCTTCACCTTTGGCTACAACTAAGCCTTGGTCAAAAGCAACTTCAATCTGACTGCCATCGGGCATGCCAATCAGCCATTGTTCACGTGTGAAGTTGGTCGAGAATAATGGCATAAGCTCGGATTGCAGCGTTTCTGCATCTTTACCTGGAGGCCAAATATCTAGAGGATGAAGCGACAGATTAGGCTCGTCGCTAGTGTGCTCAGCATTGTATTCTGGTCTTTGATGTAAGCCTGCGACGACGCGTCCTGCTGTCTTTACGGTTTGGACGAATACATCATCAAAACGGCGAATTCTTAAACCAATGTCGTGCTTTCGAAGCCATTTATCGGCAGTATCAAAATAGGTGTTACCCAAGTCACGACAACTATGCTGAAGTACTTTTGTCTCAGAAATTTTTTCTTTTAAAGTTTCTGAAAATTCAGGAGAAACAAAAAACTTCAGTTCTATTTCGGTTTCCATAGCTATACCTTTCAAAGCAGATAGAAACAGGATATTGCGTAATTTCTCACACGGCAAGAGAGAAATATCGCCGGAATGATGATCTAAAACAGTTTTAATGAGCGATTTAATGCGTTACCATGCGCGCCTTTATAGCCATCGTTCAACATTTCGCCAAGCACTCAGAAATGGTGTATGTTTTTTTAAGGTTATAGTTATTAGGTTGAATGACCATGCCAGTAAATACAATTATGGGGTTATTTGCAAAGTCCCCAATTAAGCCTTTGCAACGCCACGTTGTGTGTGTCAACGAATGTTGTTCACACTTGGTGAAATTCTTTGAAGTATCTTCAAAGGGTGATTGGGAAAAAGCAGCAGAAATCCGTGCACAAATTTCTCACCTAGAGAAAGAAGCGGATGTGCTGAAACGTGAAATCCGTCTAAAACTGCCTCGCGGTTTGTTCATGCCAGTCGACCGTACTGACATGCTTGAGCTTTTGACTCAACAGGACAAACTTGCAAACCTGGCAAAAGACATTGCTGGCCGTGTATATGGTCGTCAACTTGTCATCCCTGAGGCTCTCCAACCAAACTTCCTCGCTTACGTTCAACGTTGTCTTGATGCTGCCGATCAGGCGCAAAAGGTAATCAATGAACTTGATGAATTGCTAGAAACCGGCTTCAAAGGCCGTGAAGTGACGCTCGTCGCTGAAATGATTCATCAATTAGACGTTATCGAAGATGATACCGATGCCATGCAGATTGAACTTCGCCAACAGTTGATGGTGATTGAAGCTGACATGAACCCTATCGATGTCATGTTCCTATACAAGATTCTTGAATGGGTAGGTGGTATTGCCGACCAAGCGCAGCGCGTAGGTGCTCGTTTGGAAGTCATGCTATCTCGATCTTAAAACATAAAGTTAACGACATAACGAAGAGCATAATTAACACGTGTCATAGGGACGATGACTATTTTCATCGTCTTATGGTTTGGCGCGCGTAAAATTTTGTTCCGCTTGTTATAAAACAACTAGGTATTACGATGGATATCCTTGCGAACTACGGCACTGTCCTGATTATTGTTGCAGCGATTTTTGGTTTCATGATGGCGATTGGTATTGGCGCGAACGACGTTGCTAATGCGATGGGTACATCTGTAGGTTCAAAAGCGCTAACTGTAAAACAAGCTATCATCATTGCGATGATCTTCGAATTTGCAGGTGCTTACCTTGCAGGCGGTGAAGTAACCGACACTATCCGTAAAGGTGTAATCGAAACTTCTTTATTTGCTAGTCAACCAGATGTTCTTGTCTACGGCATGATGTCTGCGCTTTTAGCAGCAGGTACATGGCTGCTTCTTGCTTCTTACATGGGCTGGCCAGTATCAACGACTCACTCAATCATCGGTGCAATCATTGGTTTTGCATGCGTATCAGTAGGTACTGAAGCGGTTGACTGGGGCAGCGTTCAAGGCATTGTTGGTAGCTGGATTATTACGCCAGTGATTTCAGGTTTCTTTGCTTACGTTATCTTTGTCAGCGCACAGCGCCTGATTTTTGATACTGAGAACCCTCTGTTTAACGCAAAACGTTTTGTACCTGTTTACATGTTCATCACAACAATGGTGATTGCACTTGTAACCATCAAAAAAGGTCTAAAACACGTTGGTCTTCACCTGACCAATGGTGAAGCCTGGATGTGGGCAGCAGCAGTTTCAGCACTTGTGATGATTGGCGGCTACGTATACATCCAGAAAAAATTCGCTAATCGCGAAGAAGACCGCAGCTTTTCTGGCGTGGAAGGTATCTTCAGCGTTCTGATGGTTATCACCGCTTGTGCGATGGCATTTGCACACGGTTCAAACGACGTTGCAAACGCCATTGGTCCACTGTCTGCTGTCGTATCGACTGTTGAACACATGGGCGAAATCAGCACGAAAAGCACCATCGCTTGGTGGATTCTACCTCTTGGTGGTATTGGTATCGTTGTCGGTCTTGCAACACTGGGTCACAAAGTAATGGCAACCGTTGGTACAGGCATCACTGAGCTAACGCCTAGCCGCGGTTTTGCAGCACAGCTAGCAACAGCATGTACGGTAGTTCTAGCGTCAGGTACTGGTCTGCCTATCTCTACTACTCAAACTCTAGTGGGTGCGGTTCTAGGTGTAGGTTTTGCTCGTGGTATCGCAGCACTGAACCTAGGCGTAGTTCGTAACATCGTGGCATCATGGATCGTTACACTACCAGCAGGTGCGTTATTGGCCGTAGTATTCTTCTACGGACTTCAAGCGATGTTCGCTTAAGACACTCGTCAATAGAATGTAAGCGCTTTGTCATTATTGACTCAAACGCACAGAAAGGGAGGCTTTGCCTCCCTTCTTTGTTGCACCGAAGTTTGAAACTGCATACTATTCGTCTATTTCCGGCTCCAATCATTCGGTGCCAACGCTGTCTCCAAGAAAAATCGTTAAGGGATTTACTGTGAAAAAACTAATCATCACGGTTTTGTTTACTTTGCTAGCAGCGCCAGCGGCCCTAGCAGCAGACCGTTATATTTCTGATGACCTCTTCACTTTTATGCACTCAGGTCCAAATAACACCTACCGTATTATTGGTAGTGTTAACGCCGGTTCTAAAGTACAACTGATTAAAACCAACCGAGATACTGGCTACACGCAAGTTCGTGATGACCGTGGTCGCACTGGTTGGGTACAAAGCAAGTTTGTGACAAACCAAGAGAGCATGGCAATTCGCCTTCCTCGCATTGAGAAAGAGCTAGCCGAAGTAAAAGAGCAGCTTGCTAATGCTCGTCAAACTTCTGATGCAGAGAAAGCCGGTCTTGTTACCTCTCTCGAAACACGTAACCAACAAATTTCAGATCTAGAAAATAAATACTCTGAGATCAGTGATCAGCTTACTTCTGTTGAAACAGAAAACCGCGAGCTACGCGCAAAACTGGATACACAAAAAGATGACATGCTGCTTAAGTACTTCACTTATGGCGGCGGTGTTGCAGGTTTAGGTTTGCTATTTGGTTTGATTCTTCCGCATGTCATGCCTCGTAGAAAACGTTCACCTGCGGGTTGGGCATAAATCCTTCGCCCTTTTATCTATAAAAAGAACGCAAAAGCCAGTCGATATTGACTGGCTTTTTAGTTTGCTTCGTTTGATAGAAGTGAGTACTACTCCCCCATTGAACTAGAGGCTCGACGACGATCCGTTGCGCCATAAAGCTTGCCATCTTTTAGCTCAATTGCATTCAAACCGCTTACCACTGGAATAACGTGCACTGGGTAGCCAAGCTCCATAAACTCAGGCACCAACATTTCTGCGAACGTTTTCTTTTCCACCAGCAAACCAGTCGGGTCATAAGACTTGGTGCGGTCTATCTTAGTGCCATACTGGATGTTTGGTAAGTCAATAGCCTCTTGCGCTGATAAATTCCAATCCAGCACCCCAACCACGGTTTTGAGTACATACCCCGGGATTTGTGAACTACCTGGTGACCCAACCACCAAACGCAAATTATCATCACTGTCCATCACCATTAATGGCGTAATAGCCGAACGTGGACGCTTGCCCGCTTCAATTGAGTTTTGTGTAGGTTTGCCGTTAACCGTTGGCTGAGGTGAGAAGTTAGCCATCTGCGCATTCAAGATAACGCCATCGACCATCACACCCGAGCCCATACCCGTTCCTACCGTGCTGGTCATCGCAATTGCATTTCCATCTCTATCGACGATAGAAATATGCCCTGTATCTTTGCTCTCGAAGCCTTGATATTGCGCATACTGAGTTTGCGTTATCTGTCCTGCTTTTGGATCCTCTTTTAAAGTGCCATTATCAGGGATTAAATCACGTCTCTGATCTAGATAGGCTTTAGACAACAACTGTTCAACTGGCGCTTCCATATAATCCGGATCTCCGGCATACGCAATACGATCGGCTTTTGCAATTCGCATCGCTTCAGTCATGAGACGCCAAGGTTCCACATCCGTTTTCGCCATATGGGCAATGTCATAGGGTGCAAGCAGTTCAAGACTCTGAGCGACCATCACACCGCCCGAAGCTGGGTAACCAAAAGAGACGATTTTATTCCCACGGTAGTCGCTCTCAATGATGTCACGCTGCTTCACTTGGTAATGTTTAAAATCTTCTAAAGACAACTTTTCGTGTTGGTCGTCAATACGACTATTAACCGTCTCTACGATGTGCTGACCAAGCTCACCACCATAAAGGTAACTATCGCCTTGTTGCGCGATCTTCCTCAGCGTCTCAGCCATCTTAGGGTTCTTCATCAAGGTTCCCGTCGGCTTAATATCGTCCCCTTGCCAATACAAGGCTTTCACTTCCGGATCTTGCTCGAGTCGGCTTTGCTCTCTTACTACGATGTCGTAGGTGTAGCTGTTCATCGCGTACCCATTGCTCGCCAATGTAATCGCCGGCTTAATCAGCTCTGCCCATGGCAACTTGCCGTATTGTTCATGAGTGGTGTAAAGCAACCGCAACGTGCCCGGAACCGCAACAGAACGAGGGCCTAATATTTCGTTGCGACTGAGTACTTCCCCATTCTCAACAAACATTTCAGGGTTCGCGCTAGAGGGCGCTTCATCTCGACCATCAAGGGCCAGAAATTTTTTCTCGTCATGTTGATAAAACAGCGCGAAAGTCCCGCCGCCAATTCCGGTCATATCTGGCTCAACGACAGACATCACCATCTGCATCGCGACCATAGCATCAACAGCGTTACCGCCTTCTTTCAATATTGAGTAACCGGTACTGCTCACGTAAGGATTCGTCGCACTGACCATGAAATCTTGCCCGCGACTATCTGGTGTAACTGGGAATGGGTCTGGCTTTGCTGCATAGCTTGTCGATGCAACAATACTTAAAGAAAAAATCAGAATACGCATGTGTCTCTGTTTAGACTCCTATTATGTGAAGGGGTCTAACGTGGACCAAGTCATTACTCCGAAGTTCGTGAAAATGGTGTCTTTTTACACAACGCTGACTGGAATCGCGCTATCAATAGATGAATGATATTGGTGCTATTTAAACGACTGAGAAAAGCTATATTTTGCTTGTTTGAGTATCTAAAAATCATCACCAGAATAGATGCAAAAGATGCTCTGAAAAATAAAAAGCCAGCGATATAATTTCGCTGGCTTGATGTGTTTCTACAAGAGTTACCCTTTCCACTCATACAACGCTGGTATACGAATTTGCTCACCTTGGAACTCAACAATCACAGCTTGCGGTTGTATTTCTCTTAGAGTGACCTGATCATCAACGACATCCCCTTGATGATACTCAACATTGTTAATTTTCACCCAACGGCGATTTTCATCACTAGCATACATATGGGTTTGCAAATTAAGCGCAGGTAGACGCCCTTGCCACTGGTGAGCGTTGCGCTCTAAATCGTTCACGCGTGCCGTTTGTGATGATGAATTGTCATCATCTCGGGATAAAGCATTTTCGACCTTCCTAGCTAAATCAGGAGATAATGAGGATAAATCCAGATCATCCAAAGACAACCCGAGGTCCTCTTCAGCAGCAGAAGTCGTTTGGGTTGATGCTGAGTTGCGTGTTTCATCTCTGCTTGGTGTATGGCTCGTGTATTCATCGGGGGTGGTAAATGTACCAAAATCACGCGATAGCTCTGCACTTGGCCACTCTCTTGGCAATTGGGCCAACTGGGTGTTCTCTGGATAGTCTAATACTTTGAAAGGTGATACCACTTCGACCTTTTCTATCGGGGACGTTGTATCTACTTCAACACTCGGTGCAAAGAGATCTAAGTACCAAGCGACTCCAATAGCAGAAGCAGTGATTGGCAGCAAGAACAGACCTATATGTTTCACAGCTGACATTATGCGTCCTCCTTTTCTATTCTCGCCAGTTGAGGCGCATCTGGCTGAACATTTTGCTGAAGTCGGTCTAGCGTTCGCTTACCTGCAATACCATCGACACCAATTCCTTGCCAACGTTGAAATAACTCGACTCGCTCTTTCATCGCACCATCAAAAATAGACGTTTCAAGTAGTGGCTCACTCACCGCTTCTGCTAATAATCGGTCTAATACTTCAATCGCAGGGCCTTCCATGTCTAAACGTAATGTTTCATTCAGCGGAGCATGCCACAGCTCGATAATATTTCCCTGCCACAACGGCTTTAGCCACGAAACTGGCAGACGGAGACGCTGCTTACCATTGAGCACTTCAGCTTGATCATTACCGACGGCATATAGAATGACATACCCAACATCACCTTGATAATTCAACTCCAAGATCACAGGGCGATTTTGTTGCATCAACAGCGGCCAAGTCGCCATTTTACGCTCACAACGCATAGTCGACTGCGGTTCTGACAAACAAAGATTATCGCGAACCGATGCTTGATACCCCCACAAACGATACAAATCATTTACAGCGAGGTTCGACTGTTTTTGTGTTAACAATAAAGCACGCTGCTCATCCGTTAACTGTTGGCTGACGACGGTTGGTGTTGGCTCTACTCTTGGCTCCGTCACTTGTGTCAACACTGACGTCGCTTGAGCTGGCATATAATTCACGACCGCCCACCCCGTACTTAATGCAGCAATAAGGCCTACCGTGACAGAGCCCCAAGCAGGCCAACGGAAAGTCCGGCGCTCTTTTTTATCTTGCTGATAAATATCTGCCTGAAACTGCATCACCTCTTCACAGGCCTGCTGAACGGTTTGCTTATCCACAACCACATTACCCTGGTGATAACTAATGTTGAGGGATTTGTCACAGATAAGGTTGATGAGCCGCGGTATACCGTGACTGTATTTGGCTATAAGTTTACAAGAAGCACGATTAAACAGTTGCTGGTCGCCACCTGCTGTATGTAGTCGAAATGCGATGTAATCTTCTGTCTCTTTTTCATCCAACGGCAACAGGTGATAACGCCCGGTAATACGCTGGGCAAGTTGGCGTAGTTGTGTTGTTTGTAATAACCGCTGCAATTCAGGTTGCCCGACCAACAACACTTTGAGCAGTTTTCTGGTATCGGTTTCCAAGTTGGTCAACAAGCGCAACTGCTCTAGAACGTCGGCAGCAAGGTGTTGAGCCTCATCAATGACCAGCAATGTCTGCCAGCCTGAACGATAATTACGCAGCAAATATTGATGGATAACCTGGTTTAGCTGTTTGAGGTTTGCATCTGGTGGATAGGTGATTTTGAACTCATCACAAATGGCTTCGAGCAAGTCCCGACTCGAAAACGTGGGATTGAGGATAAGACCCGCTTTGGTGTTATCACCCAAATTCGCCAGCATCGCTTTTGCGACAGTCGTTTTGCCTGTACCTACTTCGCCAGTAAGCATAGCAAAACCACCGCCATCGCCTAGCCCGGCTTGGAGATGTGTGATTGCCTCTTTGTGACGTTGGCTTAAATACAAATAACGTGAGTTTGGAACAATCGAAAATGGTTGTTCGACAAACCCAAAAAAGTCCTTATACATTAGGCTCTCCAGCTAAAAAACCACCTGAGAATAGTCAGATATAATATAAACATAGCCGCATCTACTCTCGGGAGTAAAGAAAAGTACCATTGCTTGCTACAATGTCCAACGGCATATCCATAAATTAAGAGGTAATTCGTGCAAGTTTATTTAGTAGGTGGCGCAGTTCGAGATAAATTGCTCGGAATTGATAGCTATGACAACGATTGGGTGGTCGTAGGCGCGACGCCTGAGATGATGTTGTCCCAAGGGTACACCGCCGTTGGTAAAGACTTTCCTGTATTTCTGCATCCCAAAAGTAAAGAAGAACATGCCCTTGCACGAACAGAGAGAAAGTCAGGTTCTGGTTACACTGGTTTTGAATGTTTCTTCGATCAAAACGTCACCTTAGAAGAAGATTTGATACGTCGTGATTTAACCATTAACGCGATGGCAATGGAGAGTGATGGCACGATCCATGACCCATATGGTGGCCAGCAAGATCTCAACGATAAACTGCTACGCCATGTATCAGACGCCTTTATTGAAGACCCTCTACGCGTTTTACGTGTCGCTCGCTTCGCTGCAAAGCTTGCTGATCTAAACTTTACGGTTGCCGACGAAACTATGCGGTTAATGCGTCACATGGCAGAATCTGGAGAGCTAAGTACACTGACTCCCGAGCGTGTTTGGCAAGAATGGCATAAATCTCTCCCTACTCCTCGCCCTGATATTTTCTTATCGGTTCTACGAGACTGTGGTGCATTAACCGTGGTTTTACCTGAAATTGATGCACTATTTGGCGTACCTCAACCTGAGAAGTGGCATCCAGAAATCGATACTGGCATCCATACTTTGATGGTGGCAGAGCAAGCCGCAAAATTGAGTAACTCACTCCCCGTCAGGTTTGCCGCCCAAGTGCATGACTTGGGTAAAGGCGTGACGCCAGAGAGCGAATGGCCAAGCCACAAAATGCATTGCCATACAGGATTAAAACTGATCAAAAAGCTGTGCGAACGTGTCCGGGTACCAAATGAGTTTCGTGATTTAGCCTTGATGGTGTGCGAACAGCATTCCAATATTCATCGCGCGGCTGAACTTAAACCACAAACCATAATTAAAATACTCAATAAGCTCGATGTGTGGCGTAAGCCCGAACGTCTGCAAGATATCTTGCTTTGCTGCCAAGCGGATCACACTGGTCGTAAAGGACTGGAAACGCAACCATATCCACAGGCGGATATTTTTAGGCAAGCCTACCAAGCAGCAGCGGCAGTTGACGTTCAAACCATAATCAAAGAGGGCTTTAAAGGCCCTGCGATTCGTGACGAGCAAGAAAAACGACGTATTGAAGCAGTGAAAGCAGCGCTTAAGAAGTAACGAACAAACAAAAACGCCCGCGGATTTCGCGGGCGTTTTTCGTTAGCATCAATTATGCACTTAATAGAAAAGCGAACAAACCGACGCCCAAAATGAGACGGTAAATCACAAACGGTGTCATGCCCATGCGTGAAATCATCTTCAAGAAGAAGTGGATACAGATGTACGCACTGATAAACGATGTGATAATGCCAGTAAGTAAGAAACCAACATGGACAGGTTCACCACTGGTCACTAACTTCATGCCTAAGTAGCTACCAGCTAATGTAATGATTGGGATCGACATTAAAAACGAAAATCGGGCAGCCGCTTCTCGAGTAAAGCCAAGGTAAAGCGCTGCTGTGATGGTCGCCCCTGAACGTGAAGTTCCAGGAATCATCGCTAAGGCTTGAGCAATACCGATAAATACAGCTTTCTTCCAACCCGTTTGGTATTCATCGGCAACGAGTTTAGCGTTTTTGTCTACCCACCATAGCAACAAGCCAAATACGATCGTGGTAGTCGCGATGACGTAAGCGCTACGTAGATACACTTCAATGATGTCTTTCATCAATAGACCGAACACACAAGCTGGAATCGTCGCAATCACGATCATCCAAGCCAATTTAGCCTCTTTACTGCGATCTCCTTTAAAGATCGAAGCAAATAACGCTTGAAACAAAGTGATTACTTCATGACGAAAATAGATCACGACAGCCATTAATGTACCGACGTGAACAGCAACATCAAAGGCCAGACCTTGGTCTTCCCATCCTAAAATAGCGGAAGGCAGGATCAAATGGGCAGAGCTTGAGATAGGCAAAAACTCTGTCAGCCCCTGAATCAGAGCCAAAATAAAGGCTTCAAAATAACTCATGTAAACAACTCAAATTAAAAATGAAAGGAAACGGGTTTGAGCGAATCGACTGGCTGCATAGCATGCCAAATGTCTGCGACTGTGCGTCCATCGCCTGGGATCACTAATTGCGGTTCGAGATCATACAACGGCTTTGTGACAAAAGGATATTTGTAGATATCACTGCGAGGTAGCTCAGGTTTTTTCTTGGAGACGCGCTCACCGAACAACACTATATCGAGATCCAGTGTTCGATCCTGATACTTTTGCGCGTTTTCTTCGCGTCCCCATTTAAATTCAATCTCGCGTAGTTGATGGCTCAACTCTTCTAATGACAACTCGGTACGCATTGCAACGACAAAGTTGTAGAAATTCTTACTGCTAAAACCAATAGGTTCGCATTCATATATCGGTGATACGAGGAGATTTTCTCCAAGCCGTTGCAGCTCCTGATACGCAGCAAGCACATGTTGCTCTCTTTCTACGTTCGTCCCAACACCGATATAGGTGGTGATCATGCTCGGCCTCGCTCAATCACCACACCAACAGCACGTGCTTGCGGCACGGCGCCAGGCTTCGCTAGGCGGATTTTCACCCAAGGCACAGAGAAACGCTGCATGATAAGCTCTGCTACTTCTTCAGCCACGCGCTCGACCAGTAAGAAACGACCATTTTCAATGTGGTTAAGTACCGCCTCACTCACCTGCGAATAATCCAGTGCATCTTGCACATCATCACTTTTGCCCGCAGGTTTATTATCGTGTGCCATTTCAATATCTAGAACCAACTTTTGTTTGATTTGTTGTTCCCAGTCGTACACGCCAATGGTGGTGATTACTTCTAACTGTTCAATAAAAACTTTATCCAGAGCCATCTTATGTCCTTCTATTACAGAGGTCGGATACCCGTGAGGGGTAATTTGATCGTAGTATTCTATACCTAAGTAACATTTACTTTGGTCATCACAATGTTACTTAGGTATAAACTGCGAAAGCATCTTTATATACAAGAAATCACATAATGCAAGCTCTATCACAGTGAGGATTTCTGCATTATGTAAATTCGGGGTATGATAGCAACTACGCGGGAACCGAGCATTAAATTCCAATCCATCAAGGACTTCTATGGACGCACTGGCACTGATAATGACAATGGCCGCCTATTTATTAGGTTCGGTTTCCAGTGCGGTTTTGATCTGTCGACTCTTAAAACTGCCAGACCCACGCAGTGTGGGATCTAACAATCCTGGAGCAACGAACGTATTGCGTATTGGCGGACGAGGAGCCGCTGTTTCAGTCTTGTTGTGCGATATGCTCAAAGGCACTATCCCCGTGTGGGGCGGATACTTTCTTGGTATCGACCCTATCATTCTTGGCGTCATCGCCATTGCTGCCTGTCTTGGCCACATGTACCCCATCTTTTTCCACTTTAAAGGCGGAAAAGGTGTCGCAACCGCGCTTGGCGCTATCGCTCCGATTGGTTTGGACTTAACTGGATTGGTAATGTTAACTTGGCTGTCAGTAGCCGCGCTATTCCGCTATTCATCCTTAGCGGCTCTCGTCACGGTTTTGGTCACTCCGTTTTATACTTGGATGTTTAAACCGCAATACACGTTACCTGTTGCTATGCTGTGCTGCTTAATCGTATTTAAGCATCATCAAAATATTCGTCGGCTTTTGTCTGGCGACGAGCCAAAAATCGGCGAGAAAAAACTGACACAAAAAAACTCGGCTTAATGCCGAGTTTTTCGTTTAAAGAAGGATGTATTGGTTACGCATGAACTCGATTCAGGAAGTTCAACAACATCTGGTTGACGAACTCAGGTTGCTCTAAACAACTGATGTGTCCCGCTTGGGGAATCTCCACCAACTCACTGCCTGTGATACAGTCTTTCATTAAATAAGATTCAAAAACTGGACGTGGTTTATCTTCACAGCCCACTGCAATTAACGTCGGCAGAGCAAATTTTTCCGAATCCTCAATCACATCCCGGCGACCAAACACCATGCGCCCCATGCGAGCTACTTCCACCGCACGCTCACCGTTCAGCTCTTCTAAACTGCGTTTGAATGAAGCGACAAGTTTAGGGTTATCCTGATTGACGTTGTTGGCAAAGAACAGCGGCACAACGGCTTCAATAATTGGCGCAGGCACTGCTTGGACTTGGCTGATGGTATCAAGCATTGCAAAATACTTTTTATACGTAACTTCTGGCTCCCAGCCAATGAAGGTATCCATCAATACCAGTGACTTAACACGTTGCGGCGCTTGAGCCGTTAGCTCAGCTCCCCACATGCCGCCAACAGATAAGCCCACTATCGAGAATTCTTCGATATCTAAATGATCCATCAATGCCAACATATGTTGTGCATAGTCGGCCAATGACTGTGTCGATGCAGGTGCAGCGTCCGATTCACCATGTGCCCAAAGATCTGGCACAATACAACGGAATGACTGGCTTAAAACCTCAACTTGTGGCGCCCACATTTGGCTATCCCAAAGGTAACTATGACCAAATAGAAGCACAGGGCCCTCACCTTTATCTAGATAAGCAAGTTGCTGACCTTCAATTTCAAACTTATTCATTGTTATATCCATTTCTTATTCTTCCACGTCATCCTAGCACTGAAACAATCGCGAACTGATCGCATCAGTCAGAATGTAAAACGAGGCGGTTCATTGAATAATTAAAAATAAAGGCCTCTGAGGAGCAGAGACCTTTATTACAAAGAACCGGTTTCAAACCTACCGCATAAATTTGACTAAGCGACAGGTGTTAGTTGATCAATTGGCCAACGTGGACGAGCCTCTACTGACATATCAGCCACTTCGCCATTCTTCAAGCGCTGCATGCCTGCGTAAGCGATCATCGCACCGTTATCTGTACAGAACTCAGTACGTGGGTAGTAAACTTCGCCGCCAACTTTCTTCGCTAACTTCTCTAACTCAGCTCGCAAACGACGGTTAGCACTCACACCACCAGCAATAACAATGCGTTTCATGCCTGTTTGCTCAAGCGCGCGCTTACATTTAATAGCCAACGTAGCACACACAGCCTCTTCAAATGCCAATGCGATGTCCGCGCGGGTTTGCTCGTCATCACCGTTTGCAGCAATCGTGTTAGCCGTAAAGGTTTTTAGACCAGAGAAACTCATGTCCAAACCTGGCACATTCGTCATTGGGCGCGGGAACTTAAAGCGGCCCGGTGTACCTTTTTCCGCCAGTTTAGATAATAGTGGACCGCCTGGGTAATCCAAACCCATTAGCTTCGCTGTTTTATCAAACGCTTCGCCCGCCGCATCATCAATCGACTCACCTAGAATTTTGTACTCACCGATGCCTCTCACTTCCACCATCATAGAGTGACCGCCCGATACTAATACCGCCACAAACGGGAACGGTGGAGGGTTATCTTCCAACATTGGGGCCAATAGGTGACCTTCCATATGATGAACAGGTACCGCTGGCACTCCCCAAGCATAAGCAATACTGCGACCGATAGTCGCACCCACTAATAGCGCCCCAACAAGACCAGGCCCCGCGGTATACGCGACACCATCGATGTCTTTTGAAGTTAAGTTCGCTTCTTTTAGTGCCTCTTTAATAAGAGGAATGGTTTTCTTTACGTGGTCACGTGAAGCCAACTCAGGCACCACACCGCCGTAATCTGCGTGCAGTTTTACTTGGCTGTATAGCTTGTGTGACAAGAGACCGTTTTCATCGTCATAAATTGCGATGCCAGTCTCGTCACAAGAGGTTTCAATACCAATAATGCGCATGGTTTTCTCAGTATGCTTTCTGTATAGAGGAAATTTGGGCGTCATATTACCTCGCCTTGGTGCTGCAAACAAATTTTGTACAGACAATAATCGACAAAAGGCTTTACAAAGTAGTTGTGATCGGATTAAAATTCCGCACCATTTTTGATCAAGCTGGTAAGAGACCTAACAATTGTGATTTGGTCTGTTGAATACCAGCGTTAACGAATAACCCCTGAGGTGAAAGGCATATGCCAGTAGTTAAAGTACGTGAAAACGAACCGTTCGACGTTGCTCTACGTCGTTTTAAGCGCTCTTGCGAAAAAGCAGGTATCCTTTCTGAAGTGCGTCGTCGTGAGCACTACGAAAAACCAACTACAGTTCGCAAACGCGCTAAAGCAGCAGCTCAAAAGCGTCACGCTAAGAAGCTAGCTCGCGAAAACGCTCGTCGCGTTCGCCTGTACTAATAACTGAGCTCCAAAAGGAATTTAGTTATGGCTCTGATTGATCAACTCAAAGAAGAGCAAAAATTAGCGATGAAAGCCAAGGACAAATTGCGCCTTGGTACTATTCGTTTAGCCCTATCAGCAATCAAGCAACGTGAAGTTGACGAACAGATTACTCTGAACGATGACGACATTCTTGCAGTATTGACCAAGATGGTTAAACAACGTCGCGATTCTGTAGCGCAGTTTGAAGCAGCGGGTCGTCAAGATCTTGCTGATGCGGAACAAGCAGAAATTACCGTTCTTGAGGACTTTATGCCTCAACCACTGACAGACGAAGAAGTAGCGGCTCTCATCGAGAACGCGATTGCTGAATCTGGCGCAGCTGGCATGCAAGACATGGGCAAAGTAATGGGCGTTCTGAAACCGCAAATTCAAGGGCGTGCAGATATGGGTAAAGTAAGCGGTTTAGTTCGCGCTAAATTGGCTTAAGGTACCCCACCCAATTGCAGCAAGCCGTGCTATCCTTTGGAGCGCACGGCTTGTTTGTATCTGGATGGATGGAATGAAATCAATGGGCAATACGCTCATTCTTTTAAGGCATTCACTCCACTCATCATCTTCTTTTTTTGTTAGGTTTTATGGCTGGACACATCCCTCGCAGTTTTATCGATGACCTTCTAGCTCGACTTGATATTGTCGATATCATCGACGCACGTGTGAAACTTAAGAAAAAAGGCAAAAACTACGGCGCATGCTGCCCGTTCCACAACGAAAAGACACCCTCATTCAGTGTCAGTCAAGAAAAGCAGTTCTACCATTGTTTTGGTTGTGGCGCGCATGGAAATGCCATCGATTTTTTGATGGAATTCGACCGACTAGAATTCGTCGAAGCCATTGAAGAACTCGCTTCATACTTGGGTTTAGATGTTCCTCGCGAACAACGTAGCGGCGGTAATGGTTCGTTTCAATCAGGCCCACAAGCAAGCAGCAGTGAAAAACGTAACCTATACGACTTAATGGGCAGCATTGCTCAATTTTATCGTAACCAACTCAAACAGCCAGCAAGTAAGGTGGCGATTGAGTATCTAAAAGATCGCGGCCTGTCTGGTGAAATCGTCCAGAAGTTTGGCATCGGCTATGTGGCTGATGAATGGGATTTAGTTCGTAAGAACTTTGGCCAGAATAAAGAAAACCAAGACATGCTCGTCACTGGCGGCATGTTGATTGAAAACGATAAAGGCAACCGCTACGACCGATTCCGTGGTCGAGTGATGTTTCCTATTCGAGACAGACGCGGTCGAGTAATAGGCTTTGGTGGTCGAGTATTAGGTGATGGGACACCAAAATATCTCAACTCACCCGAAACCCCGATATTTCATAAAGGTAAAGAGTTGTATGGCCTTTATGAAGTACTACAAGCGTACCGTGAGCCACCACAAATTTTAGTGGTTGAAGGCTATATGGATGTTGTCGCGCTTGCTCAATATGGCGTAGATTATTCCGTTGCCTCATTGGGAACCTCGACAACGAGCGATCACTTGCAAGTGTTATTCAGGCAAACAAGCACCGTCGTGTGTTGTTATGACGGTGACCGCGCAGGCCGTGAAGCCGCGTGGCGTGCCATGGAAAATGCATTGCCTTACCTAACGGATGGTCGCCAGTTAAAATTCATGTTTTTGCCGGATGGAGAAGATCCCGACTCTTATATCCGACAAAACGGAAAACAAGCATTTGAGCAGCAAGTGTCTAATGCGATGCCCTTGTCTGAATTCATGTTCAGCTCATTGACTCAGCAGGTCGATATGAGCACGAAAGAAGGCATGGCAAAACTGAGTACTCTTGCGGTTCCTCTCATTGATAAAGTCCCTGGCGGCACTTTAAGACTATACTTGAGAGAATTGCTTGGCCGCCGTTTGGGTTTGGTTGATGAACGCCAACTACAGCAGCTAATTTCAAAACAAGGTAAAGAGGATAAAAGGCCTCAACCTCATAAAGAAATCAAGCGAACGCCGATGCGAGAAGTGATCGCGTTACTGATTCAAAACCCACAATACGTAAGTATGGTGCCAGATCTAACTAGCGTTAGAGATTTGCCCATTCCTGGTCTAAGTTTATTTGTTGATGTACTTGATAAATGCCAAGCGCATCCCCATATCAACACAGGCCAATTATTAGAGCATTGGCGAAACAGCCAAAATGAGACCCTTCTGTCTCGTCTCGCGAGTTGGGACATTCCACTCGATGAGGACAACCAAGAAGAAATCTTTTTAGACTCACTGGATAAAATTATTGCCCAGTGCGTAGAAAAACAAATTGAAAACCTGCAGGCCAAAGCAAGAAGTGTCGGTTTATCAGCCGAAGAGAAAAGGGAGCTGCTAGCACTTATGCTAGATTTAAAAGCGTAACCCTGTTTAATTAGTCAGCAACGATTTAATTTGTTATAGTAAGTGGTTTGCATTTCGCATACTGATTCCTTCACCAGATTACGAAGTTGGATACCGTCTATGGATCACAATCCGCAGTCACAGCTAAAGTCACTTGTTATTAAAGGCAAGGAACAAGGCTATCTGACCTACGCCGAAGTAAATGACCACCTACCTGCTGAAATCGTAGATTCAGAACAGGTAGAAGACATCATTCAGATGATCAACGACATGGGCATTAAGGTAGTAGAAACTGCTCCTGATGCTGATGATTTAGCACTGAACGATGACACAAATATTACCGATGAAGATGCAGCCGAAGCTGCAGCCGCTGCACTTTCTAGCGTAGAGAGTGAGATTGGTCGTACAACAGACCCAGTACGTATGTACATGCGTGAGATGGGTACTGTCGAACTTCTAACTCGCGAAGGCGAAATCGACATCGCAAAACGTATTGAAGAAGGTATTAACCAAGTTCAATCGTCTGTTGCTGAATACCCAGGCACAATTCCGTACATTCTTGAGCAATTTGACAAAGTTCAAGCTGAAGAACTACGTCTTACAGACCTAATTTCAGGTTTTGTAGATCCAGATGCTGACGACACCGCTGCACCAACGGCAACACACATCGGTTCTGAACTGACTGAATCTCAGTTAGAAGAAGAAGACGATGAAGACGTTGATGACGACGAAGATAGCGATGACGATTCAGATGATTCTGAAGAAGATGTAGGTATCGATCCTGAATTAGCGCTAGAGAAATTCAACCAACTACGCAGCACCTATCAAAATCTTCAATTAGCAATCAACGAGTACGGCTATAACAGCCCGAAAGCAACCGTTGCTAATGAAATGATGCTAGACGTATTCCGCGAGTTTCGTCTAACGCCTAAACAGTTTGATCACCTAGTGAATGAACTGCGTACTGCTATGGATCGCGTTCGTACTCAAGAGCGTCTGATCATGAAGTCTGTGGTTGAATACGGCAAAATGCCGAAGAAATCATTCATCGCGCTGTTCACTGGTAATGAATCAAGTGAAGCTTGGCTGGATGAAGTTCTTGCTTCAGACAAGCCATACGCTGAAAAGATCAAACGTAACGAAGAAGAAATCCGTCGTTCAATCGCTAAACTAAAAATGATTGAAGAAGAGACTTCTCTAAACGTACAGAACATTAAAGACATCAGCCGTCGTATGTCTATCGGTGAAGCAAAAGCTCGCCGTGCGAAGAAAGAGATGGTTGAAGCGAACTTGCGTCTTGTAATTTCTATCGCGAAGAAATACACCAACCGTGGCCTACAGTTCTTGGATCTGATCCAAGAAGGTAACATCGGTCTGATGAAAGCGGTAGATAAGTTCGAATATCGTCGTGGTTACAAGTTCTCGACTTACGCAACGTGGTGGATCCGTCAGGCAATCACTCGTTCAATCGCGGACCAAGCACGTACGATTCGTATCCCGGTACACATGATCGAAACGATCAACAAGCTAAACCGTATTTCTCGTCAAATGTTGCAAGAGATGGGTCGCGAGCCACTACCGGAAGAACTGGCAGAGCGCATGCAAATGCCAGAAGACAAGATTCGTAAAGTTCTAAAAATCGCTAAAGAGCCTATCTCAATGGAGACACCAATCGGTGACGACGAAGATTCGCATCTAGGTGATTTTATCGAAGATACAACGCTAGAACTTCCGCTAGATTCTGCAACTGCAACTAGCCTTAAGGTGGCAACAAAAGACGTGCTTGCAGGTCTAACGCCACGTGAAGCGAAAGTACTTCGTATGCGTTTTGGTATTGACATGAACACTGACCATACTCTAGAAGAAGTTGGTAAGCAGTTCGACGTTACTCGTGAGCGTATCCGTCAGATCGAAGCAAAAGCACTACGTAAACTTCGCCACCCAAGCCGCTCAGAGACTCTGCGCAGCTTCCTAGACGAATAATCGCAGCGCATACAAGCTTTTAGAAATCAAAAAAGGTGACTTTAGGTCACCTTTTTTATTATCTACTGTTCTAAGTGGATAAAAACTAAGCGCAATTGCCCTAGTTGGTATCTAGACACCTTGCAACGCTTCCCCTATAATCGTTGTCCTATTAAGGCCCCTTAGCTCAGTGGTTAGAGCAGTCGACTCATAATCGATTGGTCCGCAGTTCAAGTCTGCGAGGGGCCACCATATTCCTTAAGGCTTATGGAGAAATCCGTAAGCCTTTATCTTTTCTAGTCCCTTCCATATCCGGTCCGCGATTACTT